>WUAK01000397.1 GCA_009827205.1 Phycisphaeraceae bacterium
ATCGCCGCTCGAGTCGATCCGGGTGTGAGCGAGTCTGGCCGTCAGTGAGAGAGGTAAAGGGACTGCCGGTGTCAGATCGAGTCTCATCCAGAACAGGTGATGTTTGTTGAGCACCGAGGTCTCGTCGGCGTTGATGAGCAGACCAACGCCCCCGCCGCCGATGTTGAGCATCGTCGAGCTCATGCTCTGACCGAGTTCGGGTTTGGCGAGCTCGAACGGGTCGTTGGCTGTCCCGTGACTCGAGGAATCTACGATCGCGGCCTGGGTAGCGACCTCTAGCGGGACTGCTGAGTCGGGCTCTAGGAGCTGGTAGACCTGGATCGGTGCGAGAGTCAGAGATGTGGTTGAAGTTCTGTAGAAGTTACGTCTCTGGCAGCGTTCGACGTTGATCGGCATCGCGAGCTTGAGAGCTTTGACCGTGCCAAACTGCGAGAGCTTCTCTACGTGCTCTAGCACGCGAGTCCGGAACATCCATCGGTTCTGGCCAATCGCGATGGCACCGATGATCTCTGTACCGATATCAACCGGTACAGTCTTGTGAAGTGTGACCGGTTGCTCAACAACGAGCGATTCATCATCCATCGATAGAAGGCGTACTTTCCAGACGAGATCGAGCTTGCTGTCTTCGCTATCGACAGTGATTTCGATAGGCCCGTTCCGCTCCACGAGTGAGTGCAGTGAATCACGCCATCGTTCTGTGCGAGATCGTCTGGCAGGCATACGCGCCTCCTGTTTGCCGGTCATTCGGTAACCAATCAGGGATCGGCACCGGCAAAGCTGCGCTTTACGCCGCTTCGAGAGCATCACTCTCCGAATCGGTGTTACATGCAAAGAACCCACCCACGACTGGTTAGTTGAGGGATTGTTCTCGGACGGAATCAGTGTTCGACCGCGTGACGGCGAGTTTTTCAAGCAATGAAGCAGCTCTCTTCTCGCATGACTCATCCCAGGTTGTAGGGCCGAATGCAGCAGCTGAGAGCATCGATGCCAATTCGTGTTCAGTAGCATCAATGGCGTGAGCAGTTAGTCCTGCCCAAGCAGGCCGATCTCTGCCGCAGATCTGCCAATGTTTGAGGAGCGCAGACCTGATTCGCAAGGCGGACTCCGGAAGCACCGCCTTGTGAGTGTTCAATGCATCCTGCCTTGGCCGCCTGTACCAGCGATAGACAAAGAAGCCGGTGATGCCTGCAACGACAGACGAGAGAACGAGTCTGAGCACCTGCTTGCCAGTGTTAATGATCTCTACATCTGGGTTGACACCACTGAGAGTTTGACGGTCCAGCCCAAACATATCCAGTTGGTTGCGCTCGTCGAATGAGACAACCTGGGTAAGCCAGAATCCATCGATCGTGTCAAGGAGTTTTCTCAGAAGACGATACTGAGCTTCGTCGGGGGCATGAAGCGAATCAAGCCCCGGTGTCGGATCAAACACGACCCAGATGCCGCGCGAAACTTCCGCTTCGACCCATGCGTGTGCGTTCGATCGACGAACAATATACCGCTCTTTCTCGCTGTCATACTCAGCCATGACATAGCCGGTAATCACACGGGCGTTGATGCCAACACTCCTGCAAAGCGCAGCCATGGCTGACGCAAAGTACTCGCAGTGTCCCTTCTTTTCCTGTGTCAGGAACCACTCGATCGGATCGAGAGCGCCCTCAGGTTCTCCGATGTCGAGTGTGTACGAGAACTCACCGGAAGTTGCGAGCCATCTCTCGATCGCCTTTGCCGCTGCGTCGGTTTGAGAAGCAGGCCTGAGACCTGGTTCGGCGATGATCCCCTCAGTCTCCAGGATCGAAGTCGCGATAGAACGGATCGTTGTGTTGTTCAAGAAATACGGATCGTGCTCAAATCTTGCCGGCCTGAAGCTTGTGATAGTCGGAAGCCTCGGAGTATCTGCTGACAGCACCGTGTACTCCGTGAGTTCTCGTTTGCTGTCTAATAGCCTTACCGTTCTGCGCCGATTGTCGATCCTGGCCGCACCATCCTGATAGTGTTCGAAATTGATCCGCAGCGGCTGCCACAACGTAAAGAGCACCCCGCCATCGGAGGCATTTGGAGTTAGATGGATAGTCTGTTTGATGTCGTTCAGTTTGAGGTTGTCATCAAACCTGATACGGTCACGCGCTTGCGATTCTGAAATATTGAGTGAGTTACCTCTGCTTACATCGAGTTCACTCTCCCAACGGCCATCCTCGTATCGTGTCAGTGCTGTTCCGCGGAGGTGATACACCACACCCAAAGCACCGAGATTACGCCCGTCGACCTGCTCGACCTCAACTTCCATAACGATCGTCTGGTCTTGTGAGATCAGCCCACTACGGCCGAGTTGAACAGAGTTTCGGAAGCCGGTAGAGGGCCCCATGATGGGTCGCGCCAATCCCTGTAGCGTGTCGCCTCCGATACCC
>WUAK01000398.1 GCA_009827205.1 Phycisphaeraceae bacterium
CAAAGCGCATCTCCCCGATCACAATGTTCCACAACTGCGGAATCTCATCCAGCTTTGTCACTCGGATGACTCGACCGACGCGGGTGATCCGCGAGCATCTCCCAGTGACACCCAGCCTCGTGTGCCTTTCCGAACCAACCTGCATTGAACGGAACTTCAGTGCCTGAAAATCTCTGCCTGCCATCCCGCGACGCACCTGTCGAAACAGGATCGGACCTCGGGACTCCAACTTGATGAGGCATGCCAGCACCGCGATCACTGGCAACAAGGCCACAATCATGCCCGCAGCGAGGCACCTCTCGACAGCATGCCAGATCTGGTCGCTCAGTGGCTTCAGACTCGAGTTGACTGAATAAGTAGCCATGCCCCTGCTACTGCACGGGTCGTGCCATGGCGGTTTCACCGTTTCTGACCTCTAAACGCGGCAGCAATGCGGCTGCCAGCACGAGATTGCAGCCGAGTCTGCAGGCCGTGCGTGCCTGTGAAAACGACAGATGGAATTGGCTCCGCAGCGGTTTTGGTCCGATACACATTGCAATGACAGGCGAGCCTTACATCCCAAATCCGGCCCCACGGCGAGGCTGGCATGAAACAGTTGTTGCTGGGCTCTTCTTGCTGGTATGCACGTACAGCCTCAATGGCTTTCGTCCCTGGTGGACTCCAATCACCCTTACGGATGCAAACACCGGCTCTGTAGTGCGCCAGGTCATATACGCCGGATCGGCCTGCCTCTGCCTCCTGCTGCTCTGGTTTCGTAGCTCATTCTGGACCATGGTCCGAGAGCAACTGCCGATCGTGTTCGTCGGCGCCTGGCTCGTGCTGACCGCTGCTTATTCAGACGCACCCTCGCTCACTATCAAACGGAGCATCCTGTTCATTTGTGGCGCGTGTGTCCTGCTGGGTATCGTGACCCTGTCGGCACGCCCGCTCCACCGCGCTGTGCTGCTGTTAGCAGTAGTATCCGGGATCGCAGCGTCCGTATCTCTCTTGTGGTGGGCAGCCTTTCCGCCCGAGATCACTACGAATCCAGGCCGCCCGGGGCTTGCAGGTATCTCGAACCATCCAAACACGCTTGCTCCCGCATTGGCAATCGGCCTTGTCGCAGCCATCGCACTGGATGCCCGCGGCAGGCTTTGGTCGACAGCCCGACTGGTGTCTGTTGCAAGCTGTGTGCTGGCATTGCTGATGACAGCATCGATCACATCCATCATGACCGGCGCGATCATGTTCGGGACGTATATCGCACTGATGGCGACTGCATACTGGCGAGCGGTCGGCGTGCTCATCGCATTCGGCACGATAGTCGCAATCGCCCTGATCGGGCCTTCACAGATTGCCGCCGAAGCGCTATCAGGTGTTAACCGCGATACGTCACTGAGCGGACGAGACGAACTATGGAGCCTCATCGTCGATCAGATTAAGCAGGCTCCACTTTTTGGCCACGGCTGGGGCGCGTTCTGGACCGAGGGTAAGGGCCGAGAGCTCGTCACTACCTGGAATCCGCGTCAAAGCCATAACGCGTACATGGACCTCGTGCTTGACCTGGGCATCATTGGTGCAGCGCTAATGCTGTTCGCGTTGTTGCGACCGATCGCAGGCCTTTGGTCCATCGTTAAAAAACGATCGAACCCCGACCGCCGGCTGGCGGCAGCGGGGCTCTCGATCGCAGCGGGATTCCTCACTGTCTACGCTCTGCAGCAGAGCTTTCTTGGGAAGGTCGACAGCTATGCATTCGTCGCGATCCTCCTGATCGCAGCGGCGGCATCACGGACAATGATCACGATGCCGCCGCCCGATCCTGACGGATCCGCTCATTCCACGCCGACAGAACCGATTTGATCTCACCAACTACTCCAAGAAACGAGGGCGATGAGCTCGCCCGGGCGTTCCGATAGCGCCGGATCATCTCGACCATCTCCTCGCGACCCTCGGCCGACCCTTTCGGGATCAGCGCGTTGCAGCCGGCATTCATCGCGATGTTCGCATCTATGCGCTCGCCGGTCGCGGTGCACATCATGATGAATGCGTCCGGGTTACGAGAGCGAATGCGGCGCACCAGCTCTATGCCGTAGTCATCGAAGTCGAACTCGTTGTCAACGATGTATATGTCCCGACCGTCGTCGACATCATCGGGCGATGTGCGCGACTCGAATCTGCATCCTTCGAACTCGCCGTTCAAGAAGGCGATGATCGCCTCACCGCACCAGTAATCGTCATCGATAATCTGAATCCAGGCCATGTCTCTGCCCTCCTTCCACAGATGAGAGTTGCAAAGTCCATGCCAATCGCTCAAATTTGTTCTTGGGCGCCATTAGGAGGCTC
>WUAK01000399.1 GCA_009827205.1 Phycisphaeraceae bacterium
GAACAAGGATCCTCACATCGCACCAGCCACGCCCCTCAGCACGAACAAGCGAAGCCGTCACTACCAGCTGACACCGGAAGGGATGGCCTCGCTGAGATCTTCGGCCCAAAGAGTGAAGCCATGGGAGAAGTCCACAGGGCCGAAGACCGCTGAAGGAAAGGCTCGGTCGCGTTGGAACGCAACTAAGCACAGTGAGCGATCCGCGGAGTCCATCGAACGGCGGCGGGAAGTACATCAACTACTCTCATCGCTCCGGTAACCCGCAGTCATTTGAGCAAGCCGGGTCGGAGATGTTCGGCGCCCTGCCGCGGTCGTCAATGCGGAACGTGAAGCTCTCGTCGCCGGGCTTCTAGCTTGGAACCGACGGCTCCTGCGTTTGAACGGCAGGCATGGTGCACACTTGATGCCCGCCCTGCAAGAACGCCAAAGCACTAGGTAGCCGACTGGTTCCTCCAGGAGTAGGAGAACCTCACCAGCGGCGGATCGCGATGCGAGGCTGATCCAGCCTTCGCCGACTTAGGTGTCCTGTTCGTAAGGTGGACATCCTCGCCGTGCGCACAACTGCCGGGGGGCGAGTGCTTCGGGGGGACATCGCCAGCGGCGTTTTCGAACGGCTTGCCAAGATGAATGTCGCCGGTTCGACTCCGGTCACGCGCGTTCAAAAGTCTTGGCAAATCAAGCAGTTACGAGATTAGCCTGAATGAGACATTACATCGCCGGGACGACATGACGCTCTTTGTCGTGCTTATTCGGCCAAAATGTAGTGCGGGCCAATACGGCTTCTCCGTCTCGTGGATGTGTCTGTTGTTAGTCATTCACCAATCGGCATGGACGCCGCGCTACGTTCGTCGTCCTGCGCCTCGACCTCAACCCAAAGTGCGGATTCAGGCGTGAAGTCGGACGGCACTTCGGTATCGGCGTGGTAGTCCCCACCGCTTCCCATCGCCTTGCTCTTCAACGCACCAGTTCCTGACTCGTCTCCGATCCAGATTCGGACGGCGGCGGGCTCAGGGCCGTCAACGACTTCGATGTCTAAGTGCAGGACAGCGGACGCCTCGACAGAACCGCTCATGCTCACCCGGAGTGTTGTAGCACCAACGATTACGGAACCCAGGTCGACTCCCGTGCCGTGACCGTCGTGATCTCCGTTGGCATGGTCGTGATCCTCGTGGCCTTCAGCATCGTGATCATGACCGTCGTGGTCACCGTGCTCGGTATGGTCATGCTTTTCGGACGAACCGGACTCGTTATCACACCCAGACAGCGTCAGCGATGCGGCGGCGAGCGATGTGAGAAACAGCTTGGTCAGATCAGTCATGTCAGTTCTCCTTGGTGTTGACTGTGGTTTTGGCCGGGCGGAGTGCACCGGCGATCCGTGTGATGAATGACCGAGACTAACGGCGTCGCGGTTCGTGCTTGTGTCCGAACACCAGCGAGTAGCCAGCGGGGACCACAATGAGGTTCAGGAATGTCGAGGTCAGCAATCCGCCGAGAGTGACGATTGCGAGCGGCGCGAGCAGCTCGCTGCCAGGCTCACCAGCTGCGAGGGCGAGCGGGACGAGTCCGAGCGCGGCCGAGATCGCGGTCATGAGGATCGGCACAAGCCGCTCCATCGATCCTTGGACGATTGCCTCACCCATGGGCACTTCTTCGGCCGCCATCAGATGGTTGTAGTGGTTGATCAGAAGGATGCCGTTGCGGACGGCGATTCCGAAGAGCGTGATGAATCCAACCAGACTCGCGATTGAGATCACCGGCGGGATGTACGGGCCGCCTATACCGACAAGTGCGAGCGTATTAGCGATCGGCCCGCCGCCTTCGGTGATGTAGATCGCCGCGATGCCGCCGATGAGCGCGAGCGGCATGTTGAGCATGACGAGCACCGCCGCGCGCAACGATCCGGTCGAGATCTGAAGCAGCATGAGCATGGTCAATGCGACCGCCACGCCCGCGACGAGGATCGTGCGAGAGGCGGACTGCTGGGCCTCGAACTGCCCGCCGAAGGACACGGTCATGCCGGCGCGTTGCACGATCGGGTCGACGCGTTCTTGGACTTGCGCGACGAGATCGCCAAGGTTTGAGCCCTCGGCGACGTTGAGCGAGACCACGGCCTTCCGCTGAGCGTTCTCACGAGTAATGAGATTGCTGGATCGCACTGGACCAATGTCGGCAACATCGCTGAGCCGGACGGTTGCGCCACCCCGGCCTCGGAGCAGCAGATCGCGGACCTGCGAGATCGACTCCCGTTCCTCGGGCGCGAGACGGACGACGAGTTCGTACTGACGCACGCCTTGATTCACCGTATCGACGACCTCGCCGTAGATCGCCTGACGCACTTGTTCGGCGGCATCCGGTGGGCTGAGACCCGCGGCGGCGAGTTCCGCGTG
>WUAK01000400.1 GCA_009827205.1 Phycisphaeraceae bacterium
GCTCGAGGGCAAGGACTCGCCCGAGAAGGTGCGGTCTATCTGTCGCAAGGCCGTGACCCCGATGCCGGGCCGCTCGGACATCCCAAGCGTCGCGGCGGTGTGCTTCTACCCGAGCATGGTCAAGGTTGCATCGGAAGAACTCGCGGGCACGGGTGTCAAGGTCGCGTCCGTCGCGACCGGGTTCCCGTCGGGTCAGTACCCGCTCGACGTGCGCCTGCGCGACACCGAGAAAGCGATCGAGGACGGCGCCGACGAGATCGATATGGTGATCAGCCGCGGCGCGTTCCTTGCGGGGCGCAAGCAGGAGGTGTACGATGAGATCCTCGCGGTGAGCAGGCTCTGCCGCGACTCGTGGACGCCCGACAAGCACGTGCACCTGAAGGTCATCCTCGAGACGGGCGAGCTCGAGACGCTCGACAACGTGCGTATCGCAAGCGACCTCTCGATCCACGCGATGGGCGAAGCCGGGCTCCTCGACGAGCCGGGCGGTGGGTTCATCAAAACAAGCACCGGCAAGGTCAATCCCGCGGCAACGATGCCCGTCACGCTCGTGATGCTCGAGGCCATCCGTGATGCGCACCGACGCGACGGCGTGTACGTCGGGATGAAACCAGCAGGCGGGATCCGAGCCGCCAAACCCGCGTGGCACTACCTCTGCATGGTCAAGGAAACCCTCGAGGGCTTGGGCGACGACCCCGGCTGCGCGTGGCTCAGCCCGAACCTGTTCCGCTTCGGCGCCAGCAGCCTCGCCAACGACCTGCTCAGACAGATCATCAAGCTGGAAACCGGGACCTACCCGGCGGGGTATGACTTCTCGGAGGCGTGATGCGCCGGTGGATCGTACTGATCGTGGTCGCTCTTGCAGTCGGCGCGTTCACGACGTTCGCCGTTGCATGGCAAGCCGCATACTGGCCGAGATATGCAAACTTTGATTTGAATTTTAACCGCCTCGATCAGCCTACCGAGTGGATCTCAAATCCGCCCGGGGATTGGCACACGAAGGATCTCGTTCAGTCGCGGCTGGTTGCCGCTAATCGTACGATGCTGCGACAGTACAACGGAGTTGTGGACAGTGACTCTCCTGATCCTGCCACGAACTACATCCTGCTGCGTGATTCATACGGCTGGCCTATGCGCTGCTTGTATTCAGAGTTCACTTGGCAACGACCGGCAAATCACTGGGGAGGGAAGCCAACATTTATACCCTGGGATACATATCGCAATGGATTAAAGACAAATAAGCAGCATCCGTACAATGAAACTTTCATTGTCGATAGTGCTATCCATCTTCCCTTGCAGGTTCATGCATTTGGTTTCATCGCAAACACGGCTCTCTATGCTGCTTTGGTGACGTTTTTTCTTCTGATTCATACGCTAGTCATAGTTTGTAAGCGGCAGCAACGAACACATAACGAAAGATGCGTCAGTTGCGGCTACACACTCGAGGGCCTCACCACCTGCCCTGAGTGCAGCACACCCTCAAACCCTGAGCCAGCCCAATGAAACGCCTCGCGCTGACCTTCGCGATCTTCGCGCTCACCGGTGCGGGGCTGACCGTGATCGTCGCCTGGACGTGCGAGACGTTCGCGGGTGAATCGCTCGAGATCTCGTATGAGCAGCCGAGCGACCCGTTGCTGATGCCAGGGCTGCACGAGCCGCCCGAGGGGTGGGATGTGCGCACGTGGGTTGAGATCGAAGGCTTCGGTGTGCGCGCAGCCTGGATTTCAGAGATGCCCTGGATGGGCTCCAGGCTCGGGATGATCGAAGGCTCCAAGAACCGCATGGAGATGACGACGCATTCCGGCTGGCCGATGCGATGTATGACGCGGCGAGCGTATTGGAACACCACGACAAGCAAGCAGTATCCCGACAGCGTCTGGCATACGGGCTTCGAGTCACCGTGGCAGGGATTGATGGCCGGCGGCTACCGCGGCACGCACCTCCCTGCCCGCCCGATGCCGCTCCGGTTCGCGTTCAACACGGCGTTCTGGGGAGTTATTGCGTGGTTCGTTCTCCTTGGGCCAGGTGTGCTCAAGAGGTACAGACGCCAACGGCGCGGGGCATGCATCACCTGCGGCTATGAACTCGCGGGGATGGCTACCTGCCCCGAGTGCGGCACGCCCGCTGCGGCGCGTACAATGACCGGATGACCACCGCCCCCCCGCCGTCACGAGCAAGCGTTGTTGGGCCCGCCACGATCGACCTGGCGGGGCTCTGGGAGTACGCCCCGGCGCCAGAGAGCGTCAAGCCAAAGCTCCGCGACCGGTACGGGCTCTACATCGACGGCACGTTCATG
>WUAK01000005.1 GCA_009827205.1 Phycisphaeraceae bacterium
CATCGAGCGCACTCGTGAGGAGCTCAAGATCATCATCCGCACGGCCCGCCCGGGCCTCGTCATAGGCCCCAAGGGCGCTGAGGTCGAGCGGATGACCCAGGAACTGCAGTACATGACCGGCCGGAAGGTCAACATCTCGATCATCGAGATCAAGAACCCTGACATGTCGGCTCAGCTCGTCGCGGAGGCGGTTGCCGAGCAGCTCAAGAAGAGCCGCGGTTTCCGCCGGACGATCAAGATGCGTGCCGACGCGGTCATGCAAGCGGGTGCCCAGGGCGTCCGCATCCTCATAGGTGGTCGTCTCGGCGGTGCCGAGATGAGCCGAAAGGTTGATGTCCGTCACGGGTCGCTGCCGTTGAGCACGATCCAGGCGAATGTTGAGTACGGGTTTGCCGAGAGCCACACCGCGGCAGGTGTGATCGGCGTCAAGGTTTGGATCTACAAGGGGCCCTACTCGACCGAGCAGGACGAGACGGCTTCGAAAGCGGCGGGCGGCCAGGCACGCGCCCGAGGCAGGCGATAAATCACCGCGAGTATTCGCGGCAGCGTAAGTGAGGCGTTCACATGGCACTGATGCCAAAGAGAGTCAAGCACCGGAAAGAGTTCCGGCGCACAAGCCGGGTCAACCGGGACGCGACCAAGGGCAACTACGTCGCCTACGGCGATTACGGCCTGCAGTCACTGGACTCGGCGTGGATCACGGCTCGACAGCTCGAGGCCGGGCGTATTGCCGCCCAGCACTACTCGAAGCGTCAGGGCAAGCTGTTCATCCGTGTGTTCCCGGACAAACCCGTGTCCAAGAAGCCCCTCGAGACTCGAATGGGTAAGGGTAAGGCGGACGTGGACTACTGGGCGGCTCGCGTGAAGCGGGGCACGATGCTCTACGAGATGGCAGGCGTGTCTGAGTCGTTCGCGCGTCAGACGCTCGTGCGTGTGGCAATGAAGATGCCGGTCCGGTGCCGGTTTGTGACGAGGCGTGTGAGCGTCTGATCAGACGGTCGGGAGTCGAGCGATGGCGAAGAAAGAAGAACTGACCGGCGCGAAGGTGCGAGAGCTGACGGACGAGGAGATCTCGGTCTCTATCCGCAAGTTCCGTGACCAGCTCTACAAGCTCCGCTGCCAGACGGTGACGGAGAAGGTCGAGGATAACTCTCAGTTCGGGACGATCCGGCGCAACGTCGCCCGTCTCCGCACGGAGCAGAACAGAAGAGCCCAGGAAGCGGCGTCGGCGTAAGAGACAGTGGTGGGTCAGGTGACCAGTCGCCCGCGAGGCGGGCAAAGAGGATCGACGAGTGAGCGAGCAAGCGACCAGCGATAGCAAGACCAAGACCCGTCAGGGCACGGTCGAGTCCGACAAGCGCGACAAATCGCGCCGGGTGGTTGTGAACTTCATGACCAAGCACCCGAAGTACGGCAAGTTCGTCAAGGGCCGGACCATTCTTCAGGTCCATGACGAGAACAACGAGTCGAAGAAGGGCGACCTTGTCGAGGTTCGCGAGTGCAAGCCCGTGAGCAAGACAAAGAGCTGGGAGCTCGTCCGAGTCATCAGCAGCGCGGACCTGGCCTAAGAGCCAACAGAGGTAGCACGAGATGCTTCAGCAAGAATCAAGATGCGAGGTTGCAGACAACTCCGGCGCGAAAATCGCGTACGTCATCCGCGTGTACGGCGGATCGACCGGGCGTGGTCAGTACACCCGCAAGCAGGCCTTCGTCGGTGACAAGGTCATGATCTCCGTCAAGAAGGCCCTCCCCGGGTCTGACATCAAGTCGGGCGACATGTCCAAGGCGATCGTCGTGAGGACGAAGAAGCCGACGCGTCGCGCCGACGGTTCGTACGTCGCGTTCGACAATAACGCCGTCGTGCTGATTAACGATGAGGGCAACCCGAAGGGCACACGCATCTTCGGCCCGGTTGCCCGTGAACTCCGCGAGAAGAACTTCATACAGATCGTCTCGCTCGCACCGGAGGTGGTTTGACATGGCAGCTCGTCACGTTCGCAAGGGTGATCAAGTGATGATCACCGCCGGTGCACACAAGGGGCAGACCGGTGAGATTTCACGTGTGCTGACGAAGTCGGACCGCGTGATCATCAAGGGTGTCAACCTGGTGACCAAGCACGTCCGCCCTACGCGGATCAACCCGCAGGGCTCGGTCATCACCAAGGAAGCGTCGATCCACATCTCAAACGTGAGCCCGGTCGTTGACGGCCAGCCCACGCGGGTGCGGTTCCAGATCAACGACGACGGCAGCAAGGACCGCGTCGCCGTCAAGGGCGGCAAGGTGCTCAGCGGCGTGTCGCCAGCGAAGAAGAAGTGATCGGTTTCAGAAGGATTGAATGCTGACGAGGAGTCAGCGGAGCGAAAGCAATGGCAAAGAGCAAAGCACCAACTGAGCCGACGGGACCGCTTCCCGAGCCGACGCTGGCGAAGGTCTACAAGGAGACCATCAAGCCCCAGCTCGCCGAGAAGTTCGGGCTGAAAAACCCGATGCAGCACCCGAAGCTCGAGAAGATCGTGCTCAATGTGAACATCGGTCGTCATCTCGACGGCACCAAGGTTCCGGCGAACATCAAGCAGACGGTCGCCGACACGCTCACCACGATCACCGGCCAGAAGCCCGTGTTCGTCGCGGCGAAGAAGAGCGTCTCGAACTTCAAGGTTCGCGAAGGCTACGACTCGGCCGTGATGGTGACGATCCGCCGGGACCACATGTGGCACTTCCTTGAGCGCTTCATCCACCTTGCAGCGCCGCGTATCAAGGACTTCCGCGGCCTGCCCGCCAAGGCGTTCGATCGCCAGGGCAACTACTCGATGGGTCTGACCGAGCAGGGCGTGTTCCCCGAGATCAACATGGCGGAGGTGAGCTTCACCCACGGCATGAACATCAACTTCGTGTTCCGTAATTCCAACCCTGAGCTGAGCCGCTTTGTACTGGACGGCCTCGGGATGCCGTTCGTGAAGCCTGAGGCAAAGAAGAACTGATATGGCAAGCAAAGCACAGATTGCAAAGTCGAAGAAAGCACCCAAGTTCTCGTCGCGGACTGTTCGCCGCTGCGAGCTGACGGGACGCGCCCGAGGCGTGTACCGCAAGTTCCGTGTGAGCCGAATCGTGCTCCGCAAGCTGGCGCTCGAGGGCAAGGTCCCGGGCATGCGGAAGTCGAGCTGGTAAACGAGAGTTAGCAAGGGCCGATTAGAAGGACGCAGAAGCGTCGAGGGCAGATGACCATGGCCATGAGTGATCCGATAGCCGACATGCTCACACGCATCCGTAACGCGGGACGCAACCGCGCAAAGACGGTGGACTGCTTGAACAGCAAAGTCTGCCGCGGTATCGCGGACGTGCTGCAGAGCGAGGGCTACATCAACGGGTATGACGTAGTTGAAGACGGCAGGCAGGGCCTGATCCGTGTGAAGCTGAAGTACGGTCCGCGCGGCGAGCAGGTGCTCAACACGCTGACCCGCAGGAGCAAGCCCGGTTGCCGGGTCTACTCGAATGTCGACGATCTGCCCCGCCCGCTGCAGGGCATGGGCATTGCCATCGTCTCGACGTCGAGCGGTGTGCTCTCTGACCGCATGTGCCGCGAGAAGCGCGTCGGCGGCGAGCTGCTTTGTATTGTGGATTGATCAGGCCGGAAGTTAGGTGACGGGAGTCGCACGATGTCGCGAGTAGGAAACAAACCGGTCGAGATCCCAAGCGGGGTCAAGGTGTCGATCGACGGCCAGACGGTTTCGGTTGAGGGCCCCAAGGGTTCGCTGAGCCGCGAGTTTGCACCTCAGATCGAGGTGTCCTGGTCTGAGGACGAGAAGTCCGTCGTTTGCTCGATCAAGGGCGACGCGACGCGACAGGCACGTGCGCTCTGGGGCACGACCCGGGCGCTCATTCAGAACATGATCATCGGCGTGAAAGACGGCTACGAGAAGTCGCTCGAGATCGTCGGTGTTGGTTGGGGCGCACAGGTCGCTGGTCAGGAGCTCAAGCTCTCGGTCGGTTACGCGAACTCTGTCCCCGTGAAGATCCCAGTTGGTGTTGATGTATCTGTTGACAAGCAGATCGTCAAGATCACCGGTGCTGACAAGCAGGCGGTCGGCCAGTTCGCCGCGATGGCCCGCTCGGTCCGCGAGCCCGAGCCTTACAACGGCAAGGGCATCAAGTACTCGGACGAGGTCATCCGCCGCAAGCAGGGCAAGCAGTTCGGCAGCTAATGAAGATGTGATTGGATCGGTCCGGTGGGCCGGGTAGGTAGAAGCGATGAACAAGAACAAGCTCAAAGCAAAGAGGCAGTGGCGCAGGCGCAAGGGTACCAGAAAGACGATGATCGGTACAGCCGACAAGCCTCGTCTGGCGGTCTTCCGCTCGCTCAACCACGTCTACGCGCAGGTGATCGACGACCTGGAGGGTCACACCCTGGCTTCCGCATCGACGCGGGACAAGGGAATGGGCCTTGACAAAACAGGTGGCATCGATGCAGCCAAGGCAGTGGGGCAGAAGCTCGCAGAGCGCGCCTCGGCCGCGGGTGTGAAGAAGGTCGTGTTCGATCGCGGTGGGTTCCAGTACCACGGCCGGGTCAAGGCCCTGGCCGACGGTGCCCGCGAGGGTGGACTTCAGTTCTGATTTGGATGGTGATTGATCGCGGCACGCCGCGGATGGGATGAACATGGCTGAGTTGATGGAAAAATCGTCGCAGCTCGAGTCGCACACGGCCGGGATCTTCCGGACCGCCGCGACCGTAAAGGGTGGCCGGCGCTTTAGCTTCGGTGCGATGGTCGTTGTCGGCGATCGCCGCGGTCGCGCTGGCTTTGCGCACGCCAAGAGCCAGGAAGTGCCGACGGCTATCGAGAAGGCCGAGAAGCACGCCAAGCAGAACATCATCAGTGTTCCGCTGACCGGCGGCACGATCCCGCACGAGATCGAGGGACGCTTCCTCGCCACGACGGTTCGCCTGCTCCCGGCTTCGCCCGGTACGGGTGTTATCGCCGGTTCGAGCGTGCGTTCGATCCTCGAACTCGTCGGCATCACCGACTGCATGACCAAGGTGTACGGCTCGACCAACAAGGTCAACGTCATCAAGGCTGTATTCGACGCACTCGGCAGACTCCGCACGAAGGAGCTCGTTGCAGAGCTTCGCGGTGTGGACCTTGGCACGACAGACATCGAGGAGCGCATCGACCGTGCTCAGCGGTTCATGTCTTCGGGTTCGGGCAGCGGCAACTCGGGCGGCAGAGTCCTGACCGCTGAGGAAGTCCGTGTTGAGCGTCCCGAAAAGGAAGAAGAGAAGCCCGCTGAGGAAGCCAAGTCTGATGAAGAGGCGGCGCCCGAAGCAGAGGCCCCTGCTGAGGACAACTCGGCTGGCGACGGTGAGAGCGGCGAAGAGAAGAGCGATAGCTGAGGACCAAGCGGAACGGGCACAGGCTCGGCCGGAGATGATCCACCATGATGATTCACGAGATCACAGAGCAGGCAGGCAAGAACCGCAAGCGCAAGCGCATCGGTCGCGGCCACGGCTCGGGCTGGGGCAAGCAGGCGGGGCGGGGCCACAAAGGCGCCGGTAGCCGTCGCGGTCACAGCACACTGTTCCAGTTCGAAGGCGGCCAGATGCCGTACTTCCGTCGGATGCCCAAGTTCGGTTTCACAAATGCGAACTTCACCATCCGTTTCTGGACTGTCAACCTGCGTGACATTGTTCACCACGAAGCATTTGCCAAGGGTGGCGCGGTCAACACCGAGTCGCTCGTGAACGCGGGCCTTGTCCGTGACGACAGCCGTGACATCAAGATCCTCGGCGCAGTCGATGAGGGCGGCCTCAAGGTCAAGCTCGATGTCGAGGTGAGCCGCGTCACCGATGGAGCCCGCAAGCACATCGAGGGCGCCGGTGGCAGTGTCAACGAGACCGGCACCCGCCGGGACCGTGTCCGTGGTATTGACCGCAACAGCGACGACCGCTCGCCGAAAAATCTGACCAAGAAGCTCCGCCGGGGCAAGAAGGCAGACTGATCGGCCAATACGGTTGGTCGGCCCTACTGACACCCGGACCGGGGTCGGGCCCCGCGCATCCGAATTGGAGCAATCCGTAGCATGTTTCAGGCCCTCGCGAACGTCTTCCGCATCGCTGAGCTCAGGACGAAGATCCTCTTTACGCTCGGTATGCTCGTGGTGTATCGCATCGGGTACTGGATCCCGCTGCCGGGCGTCAACCAGGAGCAGCTTGCCGAGTTCTTCAGCCTCGCCAAGGCCGAGGGCAACGCCGCGAGCCGCGCCGCTGAGTACGTCGCGATCTTCTCGGGTGGTTCGTTCAGCCAGTCGACGATCTTCGGGCTGGGCATTATGCCCTACATCTCCGCTGCAATCATCTTCCAGCTGCTGGCGTCGGTATCACCAGCACTAAAGAAGATCCAGGACGAGGGCCCTTCGGGCCGTCAGAAGATCCAGGAATGGACCCGTTACGTCACAGTCGGTCTCTGCATCGTCCAGGGTATCGCGTGGATGTCATTCATCACTTCGCAGGGGATTGTCTACGCGGGCTGGGCTCACAATCCGCTGTGGTGGGTCATGGGTGTTGGAGCGTTGACCGCGGGCACCGTCTTCCTGATGTGGCTCGGTGAGCAGATCGACAAGTACGGCATCGGCAACGGTGTCTCGATGATCATCATGGCCGGCATCCTCGCGGGCATGCCCGGTGCGATCATCTGGATTATCAATAACTACAACCCGTCCGACCCCAACAAGCTCGGACCTATGGGCCTGATCATGATTGCTGCGGCGTTTGTGATCGTTGTGGCCGGCTCGGTCATTATGACGGTTGCTCAGCGCCGGATCCCGATCCAGCAGGCCAAGCACACGCGTGGCCGACAGGTCTTTGGCGGTCAGCGCAGCTACCTGCCTCTTCGAGTAAACCACGGCGGCGTGATGCCCATCATCTTCGCCAGTTCACTCATGATCTTCCCGTCTGTGCTCTTTAGCGCACTCGATAGTTCGGCTCAGGACGGCACGATCTGGAAATCGATCGTTGAGTGGCTCAGCACGAACTTTAACTTCGGTGAGTTCCCGTACGTGATGCTGTACATCGTGATGGTGTACTTCTTCAGCTACTTCTGGATTACCGTGCAGTTCAATCCGGAAGAGATGTCGAAGCAGCTCCGTGACCACGGGTCGTTCATCCCGGGCCTGCGTCCAGGACCGCGGACGTCTGAGTACCTCGAGAACGTTATGGAGCGCATTACGTACGTCGGTGCTGCGTTCCTCGCGGTCATCGCTGTGCTACCCATGGTCGTTAACAGAGCGCTGAATATCGACTTCTCGGTGACCCAGTTCCTGGGCGGCACGGGGCTGCTCATCGTTGTGTCGGTGATCATGGACTTTGTGCAGCGGATCGAGGCCAACCTGCTCATGCGGAACTACGCGGGATTCCTGGGTGGCTCCGACGGCGAGCGTGGACCGAGACTCCGCGGCCCGCGAAGCTGATCGATGTCTCGCGCGAGGTTGACGACCTCAGGCGTCGAGCTCATCACAGATTCAGATTCAATAGAGCGCCTCGTCCGTTGCGGCGAGGTGCTTTCTTGCGCTCTTGCTGAAGCCCGATCGGCGGTACAGCCTGGCGTCATACCGAATCAGCTTTCATCGATCCTCGAAGATCGCTTTGGGCGTGAAGGTGCAATGCCATCGCTTCTTGGCCTTCGAGCGGTCGGCGCTGAACCGTTTCCCGCGGTGGCTTCGGTTTCTGTGAACAGGATTGCTGTGAACGGGGTGCCCGGCAACGATCCACTTAAGCTGGGCGATGTGATCACGATCGATGCGGCGTGTAAACTTGATGGCATGATTGCTGACGCGGCGTGCTCTATCGCCGTAGGCGTGCTCGATCATGCTTTGATCCATGCAGCAAACAGTGTGTTACAGACAGTACTTGAATCTGTCGTGGCAGGGGCGCCTTTGAGGCAACTCGAAGAGAGTGCGAGAAATGCAGCGATACGGTTCGGGGTTGATCTCGCAGATGAAGCGATCGCGCACGGTGTTGGCAGAGGTCTTCACATGCCCCCGGCGGTATTCCTCGATGGTGTCGAGCCCGAGCCAGATGGTGTGATCCGGGCGGGTATGGTGCTCGCGATCGAGCCAGTGGTCGTGGAGTCAATTTCGGGTGGCGGCGGGGTGGTCGCCTGCCGGACGGCTGTCGATGGGTGGTCACGGATCGCCCCGGGCCTGGCGGCGTTTGAGGAGCGGACCGTGCTGGTGACCGAAAACGGCCCGCGAGTCTTGACCGAAATACCGCCGCTGGTCATCCCAGCGGCCTAGGATCGCCTCCATATGCCGAAACAGGACGAGAAATTTACGTTTGAGGCCACCGTTGTTGAGGCCCTCCCCAACGCCATGTTCAAGGTTCGCCTGCCCAACGAGCAGGAGACTGAGGTGCTCGCGTACGTCTCGGGCAAGATGCGGATGCACTACATCCGGATCCTGCCGGGCGACAAGGTGACTGTCGAGATCAGCCCCTACGACCTCTCGAAGGCCCGGATCACCTACCGGCACTGACTCTGGGGGGGCTTCTGGCTGGCCCCGGGTCGGAAATGAGAGTTGGCACGTTAAATTTTGGGTCAGAATGGGTAAATGTCTGTGAGGCTTGCTGGCCCTGGGAGGCTCTCAAGGCCTATTGTCCCCTCCTGTGCTGCGGCGAGCCGCGGGTGGGATCGGTCTGGAAAATCCGTTCCGACAGCGCAGGGAATGAAAGCGATTTATCAGCCGAGCCGACCAGGTCGGCCGGGAGAAGTGTGATGAAAGTTCGATCGAGTGTCAAGCGAATGTGCACCGGTTGCCAGATTGTCCGCCGCAAGGGCAAGGTCCGCGTGATCTGCAAGTCGGATCCCAAGCACAAGCAGGTCCAGGGCTAACTAGAACGAGGAGCCGAGCGTGCCACGTATCGCTGGTGTTGACATCCCGGATAACAAGAAGATCTATTACTCGCTGCAGTACATCCACGGCATCGGTCCGAAGTTCGCGGCCGACATCCTCGTGGAAGCTCAGATCACGCCCGACATCAAGGCGCGCGAGCTCGACGACCAGCAGGTCGCGATGCTCAACTCGCTGATCGACACGAACTTCGTTGTCGAGGGTGCCCTGCGTCGCCAGGTCGGCCAGAACGTGCAGCGTCTGCGTGACATCCGCAGTTACCGCGGTGAGCGTCACAAGAGGGGCCTGCCCACTCGCGGTCAGCGCACCAAGTGCAACGCTCGCACGAGGAAGGGTCGTAAGAAGACGGTCGCCGGCAAGAAGGGCGTCAAGGGCTAATCGAGGCTTGTACGAGAGCTATCGCGGCCTGGGCCGCTTGGAAGGTCGAAGACAATGGCAAAGAAGAAAGTTCGCAAGAACGTCGGCAAAGGCATCGCCCACGTCAAGGCGACCCACAACAACACGATGGTCACCATCACCGATCTCAACGGCGAGACACTCGCCTGGGACTCGGCCGGCACCATCGGGTTCAAGGGCACCCGGAAGGCGACTCCGTTCGCCGCGACCCGTGCGGGCGAGACCGTTGGTGCCAAGGTTCGCAAAATGGGCATGCACGAGCTTGAGGTCCGCATTACGGGCACCGGCGCTGGTCGCGAGGCTGCGATCAACGGCGTTGTTTCCGCGGGCATCAGAGTGACGGCTATCGAGGACCACACCCCGGTTCCTCACAACGGCTGCCGACCCCGTAAGAAGCGCCGCGTCTAACGACGCTGCCGCTGTGCTGGCGTGAGAGAAGGAGTGCGTGGGGACCCGGCAGCCCTGCGTCAATCCGAGATCGCGTCGAGCGTGCCTGATTTGGCGACTGCCGGATTGAATTAGAGGGAACTGAATGCTTCGAGCTCGCTGGCGTGGTCTGGAACTCCCTGCCCGGGTCAACGCTGACCCCAAGTTTCTCGGCAACTCGTTTGCCCGCTTTACCATTGAGCCCTTCGAGAGGGGCTTTGGTACCACAGTTGGTAACTCGCTGCGTCGCATCCTCCTGAGTTCGCTGGAGGGCGCTTCGGTCAGCGCGATCAAAATCAAGGGCATCGAGCACGAATTCAGCTCGATCCCCGGCGCGATGGAGGATGTCACCGACGTCGTCCTGAACATCAAGAACCTCATCGTGCGGTACGAGGGCGAGGAGCCCATCACGATGCGTCTGGCCGCACAGGGCCCGGGCGAGGTCACCGCGGATCTGATCGAGGCGGACACCTCCGTCACGATCATGAACCCCGACCTTGTCATCGCGACGCTCACCTCGGAGGTGCCCTTCGAGATGGAGCTGACGGTCTCCAAGGGCCGCGGCTACGTCCCTGCGAGCGAGCAGTACGACTTGAACGAGGATCAGGAGGTCGGCCTCATCCCGATCGACGCGATTTACTCGCCCGTGCAGCGCGTCCGCTACAAGATCGAGGAAACCCGTGTCGGTCAGAAGACCAACTACGACAAGCTTATCCTCGAGATCTGGACCAACGGCACCATCACGCCCGAGATGGCGATGGTCGAAGCCGCCAAGATCCTGCGTAAGCACCTGAACCCGTTTGTTCAGTACTTTGAGCTCGGTGAGGACCGGGTCTCAGAGGAAGCCGCAGCGGCGGCTGGCGTGGACGAGGGTCTCATCCGCAAGCTGGACATGTCCATCGCGGATCTGGATCTTTCCGTCCGTGCGAGCAACTGCCTCGAGTCGGCAAAGATCGACACAGTTGCGCAGCTGGTGACGTTCACTGAACCCGAGCTTCTGAAGCTTCGTGCGTTCGGCCGGACATCGCTGCGTGAGGTCAAGAGGAAACTGACAGACCTGGAGCTTGATCTGGGCATGCAGCTCCCCGAAGGATATCAAGTCACCGCGGGCGCCTGAGCCCGAGTTTGGAGCGTAAGAGATGCGGCACCGTAAAGCCGGATACAAACTGAATCGGACCGCGTCGCACCGCCAGGCGATGATGCGTAACCTCGCCGCGAGCTTGTTTGAGCACGGCCAGGTCGTCACGACGCTTCCGAAGGCAAAGGCTGTTCAGCCCTTCGTCGAGAAGATCGTCACCAAGGCCAAGCGTGGCGACATGCACGCCCGCCGGCGTGTCATCCAGATGCTGGGCCGCGATCGCAACGCGTTCGACTGGCGCTACCTGCCTGCCAACGCGGACGAGGCCGAGCGTGAGCGTCATCAGGACATGAGCGAGACTGCCGAGCAGTTCTTCGACCTGCCTCCTGCTGAGCAGACCGAGCGGAACCGCTACGGCGAGGTTCGCAAGTCACCCAAGCTCGTGCGTCACATCTTCGAGAACGTCGCGCCCCGCTTTGCCGAGCGTGACGGCGGGTACACCCGGATCATCAAGCTCGGCCGCCACCGCATCGGTGACGCTGCGGAGCTCGTGCTGATCCAGTTTGT
Source organism: Phycisphaeraceae bacterium (assembly GCA_009827205.1). Classification (GTDB taxonomy): domain Bacteria; phylum Planctomycetota; class Phycisphaerae; order Phycisphaerales; family UBA1924. Next base: position 11,364 of record WUAK01000005.1, read on the forward strand.
TGGTGCTGAAGAAGGTCCAGAGATCGGTTCGGGCACGAACGCTCGTCGCCGCAAGGCAGACCGCCGCGCCGAGTACTTCGACAAGATCAAGGGCAACGTGAAGTCGCCCGCCGAGCTTGTCGCTGCCAGCGCCGCACCCGCTGAGCCTGAGGCCGATGCAGGTGATGCCGAGGGCGAGTCGTCCGACGAGAGCTGACACGCTCGAAACAAGAGAATTCATGCACGGCTGATCCTCGCGGGTCAGCCGTGTTTGCTTTTGAGACTGGTGCGGTCTCCGGTTGCTATCATCGCGGGCATGTCTGACTTCCTTCAAACGCTCGAATCACTGGAAGAAACCGGCCTGTCGCAGCTGGGCGGAATCGGCGATGCCGACGCTCTCGAGTCGTGGCGTGTGGAGTTTCTTGGAACCAAGGGGCAGCTCAAGGCCGCGATGGCTGGCATGAAGGATGTTCCCAAAGAGGACAAGCCCGCCGCGGGGCAGAAGGCCAACGCGGTCAAGGTGTCTCTTGAGGATGCATTCAAGCAGAAGCAGTCTTCGCTCTCTGGTGGCGGGGGTGGTGTGAGCGGGCTGGATGTCACAGAGCCGGGCTTGATCGAGGCGAAGGCACTCGGTCGCCAGCACATCATCACACGGGTTCGCGACGAGCTTGTCGAGGTCTGCGCGAGGCTCGGGTTCGATGTCGCTGAGGGGCCTGAGCTGGAGGACGACGAGCACAACTTCATCAAGCTCAATATCCCTGCCGAGCACCCGGCGCGTGATCCGATCGATAACTTCTATGTCGATGACCCGTCGCTTGGCGCAAAGTCTCGGATGCTCCGGAGCCAGACCTCGACTGTGCAGATCCGCATGATGGAGAAGGCCGTCGCCGAGGGCAGCGGGCCTCCGATCAAGATCGTCTCGCCTGGCCGGGTGTACAGGCCCGACACAGTCGACGCGACGCACAGCTTCATGTTCCACCAACTCGAGGGCCTCTACATCGATCGTGGTGTATCGATGGCTGATCTGAAGAGCACTCTTCTTCAGTTTGCGCGTGCGTACTTCGGTGACGACGCAGAGATCCGTCTGCGTCCGAGTTTCTTCCCGTTCACCGAGCCCTCTGCCGAGTTCGACATGATGATCAGCCTTCGCCCGGACAAGCCCGCCTCGTGGGTGGAGCTCGGTGGCTGCGGTATGGTTGATCCGAACGTGCTCTCGGCCTGCGGCATCGACCCCGAGGTCTGGTCAGGCTTCGCATGGGGTTTCGGTATCGAGAGGCTCGCCATGGGCAAGTACGGCATACCCGATATCCGCATGCTCTTCGAGAACGACGTCAGGTTCCTGAGTCAGCTCTGATCGAATCCTGGGGCGGCGTTGAAACGAAGTCTCTGGTGTGACCCGCGCCTTTGACATCCGACCGCTGCGATCCGGTGCCAAGACGCTGTACATCGTGCTTGGTGATCAGCTGGATCCGGGCCATCCCATGCTGGACTTGATCAGCCGGCGCGATGATGCGGTCCTGATGATGGAAGTGGCTCGTGAGAGTCGGCGCCCTGCGAGCCACGTGCAGCGCACGGTTATGTTCCTCAGTGCGATGCGTCACTACGCGACATGGCTTGGCGAGCAAGGTCTCAGGGTTGAGTATGTTCGTCTAGATGATCCCAGTAACACGCAGAACTTCGAGGAAGAAGTTAGCCGAGCAATTGAGCGGTTTGGACCTATGCGAGTCGTAGTCGTGCGTCCCGGAGATCACAGGGTAACAAGCGAGATTGAGACTGCGTGCGCAAAGTTGGGAGCCGAGCTTGAGATCATCGAAGATCCGCACTTTCTGACTACTCCAGCCGAATTCTCGGATTGGGCCAGTGGTCGCAAGCAGCTCACTATGGAGTATTTCTATCGCGAGCAGCGCAAGCGACTGGGTGTGCTGATGGACGGGGGCAAGCCAGCGGGCGGGGAATGGAATTATGACAAAGAGAATCGGGAGTCATTCAAGGCCTCGCCTCGTCCGAGTGCCCCTCCGGAATTTACCTTGAGTGCGATCACCCGTGATGTCATCGAGCTTGTGTCGGCTCAATTGCCCGATCTCCCGGGCGAGGTTTCAGGATTCAACTGGCCGGTCACGCGTGCTCAGGCTTTGGAGTGCCTCGATGCGTTTTTACGCGAGAGGCTTCGTCGCTTTGGGAAGTACGAAGACGCTATGTGGACTGAGCAGCGGACGCTGTACCACTCACGCATTTCGGCGGCACTCAATCTTCATCTGCTCTCTCCACGAGAGTGCTTTGAGAAAGCAATCGAGGCGTATGAGAAAGGCGCCGCCCCGCTGAACTCGGTAGAGGGCTTTGTGCGGCAGATCATCGGCTGGCGGGAGTTCATTCGCGGGGTCTACTTCCACGAAGGGCGTGGCTACACAGAGCGGAACGGTCTCGGTGAGTCTGGGAATCTGCCGGATATGTACTGGGATGGCAATACCGATATGGCATGCATGCGAGACTGCATCTCTTCGGTCGTCGAGGATGGGTACGCGCACCACATCCCGAGGTTGATGGTGATGGGGAACTTTGCGATGCTCGCGGGCGTCGAACCGAGGCAAGTGAGCGATTGGTATCTTGGCATGTTTGTTGACGGCGTGGACTGGGTGACGGCGCCGAATGTCATCGGGATGGCCATGCATGCCGACGGAGGCGTTGTCGGCACGAAGCCCTACGCGGCCAGCGGCAAGTACATCAAACGGATGAGCAACTACTGCGAGAACTGCCGGTACTCGGTGAACGCGCGAACCGGTGAGGACGCGTGCCCGTTCAACACGTTGTACTGGGACTTTCTGATTCGTCATCGTGAGCGATTCGCCGGAAACCACCGGATGGCGATGGTCATGAAAAACGTCGACCGCATGAGTGGTGATGATTTGACAGAGATCACAGTCTCTGCAACTAAGCTGAGGACGGATTTGTCTATTGCTTGACGCGGACTTGGCAGTTGCCTTTCGCAGCGGACGGGCTCGTGGGTCTTCCGTTCATGAGAAACTCAAGCCTCCCATCCGAGGCGAGCCGTCGGAGGGCGTGCATCACGTCGTCTGGTGTCGCGGGCTTGAGTCCCGAACGAAAATCGCTGGTAATATCGTTCATTGTAAACTGTTTGCCAGCAGGCTGACTGTTGAGCAGCGAGAGCACTAGGGTTTCGAGTTGCCTGTCGGTGTCATTGACACCTCTGGATCGGCAAGACTTTGAGCAGTAACGGACATTGTGCCAGTCCCGTTCCCATTTCTTGCGCCAGGTGATGGTCCTGCCGCAGATGATGCATGTCTTTGTTGGCAGGCTGGTATTCATGTTATGTGGTTCGTCAGGCCTTCGTAGCCCGGATGGCCATGAACAAAGGAATCTCGCGTCTTGCTCGATTTTCTTCATCTGCGCGCGGCCCGGGCTCGCTCTTGCGCCGACTTGGCCATTCCTCGAGATCATCAATGAAGAGACCTGCCTTGGCGAACGCCTTGATATAAGTCTCTAGTGGGCGGTGGTGTGTAAAGGTCTTGATTGCCTCGCCTCCAGCGGCGACTTCGCCCGGGTTCATCACGATCGGCTCGGCCTTGCTCGACAGGTACGCATCTACGCGTCGGTACTGCTTCTGGTCGTGAGACTTCTTGCCTTCCCAGCCCCAGCTTGTCTGTCCCGGGGCGCGGAAGGAGGGGTGCAGGATGACGGCAACGAATCTGCCGCCCGGTTTGAGCAGGTTGCTTGCGCTTTCGAGCAAGTCCGAGATCGGGTTGATGTTCATGAGCGCCATGATGCAAGCCGCGGCGTCGTATGGATCGCCTGTGATCTCGCTGGGCATCGAGCTTAGTTGTCTTGCATCCCCGACGGCGAAATGAGAGTGTGGTAGCTTTCGAGCTTGCGCGGCCTGGATGAGTGTGGGCGAAGCGTCTACACCCGAAACCTTGGCGCCAAGGTCGGTGAGCGCCGCTGCCATGCGTCCCTCGCCGCAGGCGATATCGAGAACGCGTTCGCCGGGTTTCACGGCGAGCATGCCCACAGCGCCGGGGATGATGACCTCGGAGAAGTGATCGCTCTTGCCGCTGGTTTGGTAGTCGCCGTACCAGTCGCTGACTTCATCCCATCCCGCGTTGGGGTCTTTGTTCAGGGATGAGAACTTGTCAGCTTTGACGCGCCGATCGGTGGCTTTGATCTCGTCCGGTGCTGGTCTGCTCGTCTTGGGTGGCGTCATCTCGACGGCTTCATAGAAGCTCGCAGGAGCGGGGCAACTGAATCGGACGCGCTGGCCTGTCCCGGGGTGGCGGAATGCGAGTTCGCTCGCGTGCAGTGCGAGGCGTTTCAGTTTCGATGGGCCCGACCCGTAGCGCTGATCGCCGACAAGAGGGTGGCCCATGTCTGCCATGTGGACACGAATCTGGTGCTTTCGGCCTGTCTCGAGCTTGAGTTGCACAAGGGCATGGTTGTTGGCCTGTCCGAGCACCCGGTAGTGCGTGACCGCGGGGCGTGCGTCCTTGTTGTCCCCCTTGGAACCACGGAAGAGCCTGTCTGGGACGCTCACGACGTGACCAGCCTGCTCTTCTTTGAGGAATGACTGAGCAGTTCCGGTCGTCCCGGTGCCCGCTTCGAATGTGCCTTCTACGAGAGCAACATAAAGTCGATCGATTCGTCTGGCGCGCAAGTCGTCCTTGAGCCAGTCGAGGGCGGCTTTGTGCTTTGCGAAAATCAGCAGTCCGGATGCATCGAGGTCGAGCCTGTGTACGACGAATGCCCGCGCAGCGCGTCCGCCCTTGGCGCGCGCATAATCCTTGACCATGTCGTAGAGCGTCGGTCTGCCGCCTGGTTTGGGCATCGCACTGACGATGCCCGAGGGCTTGTTGACGACGAGGATGTCGGCGTCTTCGTGGATAATGTCGAGTTCGCGAGGGAGTCGTTCACGACGGGCCCCGTAGGGTGCGCGTTTGCCGTCGGAGCGGGGCTTACGGAAACCGGGTTTCGGTTTGCCGCCTTTGCTCATTGGCTTTCGCTTGTCACTGCGTTTGTCCTGGCTGAAGCTCATTGTGGGTCAACCTTGGTGTTTCGTTTGGCAAGCCAGGCCTGCTGGAGTTTGGGTAACAGCCACGCGGCGAAGTCGGCCTTGCCGAGCGTTCCATCGGTGCTCTGCTCGTGATCACTTAGGGCGCTGCAAGCCATGATTGTTGCCTCGATATCGCCCGCTTCCATCGTCTCGAGGGGATTGGCGATGATGAGATCGGCACCCTTTCGTTCGAGCTTGGTGCGAGCCATCTCAAGGAGTTGCTCCTGAGGCTCCAGAGCGAATCCGACCATGAGTTGGTCTGGCCGGGCAACTGAGCAGCAACCCGCGAGCAGGTCGGGGGTTGGGCTGAGTCGGATAGTCAATTCCTCGGTCTCACTTCGACGGAGTTTGCCATCGACGACTGGAGACTCTGGGGTGTAGTCGGCGACAGCCGCAGCCATGACGAGAACATCGCACCCGCCGAGATGCTGTGAGAGCAGTTCTTGGAGCTCTGTGACGGACCCGAATCGCTTGGTCGTGATCTCGGGTTCACTCGGAGAGTGGCAACTCGGGCCCAGCAGCAGGGTCGTGGGCCAGCCCAGGCTGGCGGCTTGGTTGGCGAGCTGGATGCCCAGCTTGCCGCTGGAGCGGTTGCCGATGTACCTGACCGCGTCGATCGGCTCGTGAGTGGGGCCTGCGGATATGAGAACCCTCGGAGAAATCGCTCCGGTAGGGAACGGGTCGGGCGTGATCTTCGTAGTCATGGGTGCTGCCGTCCGAGCTTGGGGCCGTCTTGAGGGGGCTCCCGCTCCGTCCGCCCTTTCAGGCTTACAGTATGCTGGACGGGCGGCTTCCGACGGCGAGAGTCGGATCGGGTGACCGGTCGAGCGAGACCGGGGCGGAGTGGCCGTCGAAAGCTGGCACTGGGTATACCCGGCGACAAGGGGAGGCGGCTTCCCGGCGGCATGTGCCGCATCGCAGGGCCAATAAGACGTGAGTACACATGGCACGATCGCGCAAGAAGCTGGGTGAGATCCTCGTCAGGAACGGGGCGTGCTCCAGCGCACAGGTAGACAAGGCCCTCAAGATCGCCCAGGGGGCCGGCAAGCGTATCGGCGAGGCGTTGATCGAGGCCGGCTTCGTGAAAGAGAAGGACGTCTCAAAGGCGCTCGCCGAGCAATTCGGGATGGACTTTGTCGATCTCTCAACCCAGGACGGCATGGCAACGGTTGAGCCCGACCTTATCCCAGAGGATCTGATCAAGAAGCACTTCATCCTGCCGCAGGCCAAGTCTGGCAACCGGATGAGCCTGATCATCCATGACCCGGTCAACATCGAGCTCATGGACATGCTCCGGTTCCGCCTCAATGTAGAGATCGATCCAAAGCTCTCGTCGAAGAGCGACATCAAGGTCTTCATCGAGAACCACTTCCGAGCTGGTGGCAGCATCGTTGACACCAAGCAGGTTGACGCGGACGAGTCACTCGTCACGGACTCCATCGATAAGTCGATCGACAGCTCGGTCGACAAGTCGATGGACAAGTCGATCGACGTCTCCGGTGACGACGCTCCGATTGTCAAGCTGTGGAACCGCATCCTGACCGAGGCGATCGGCATGCGTGCGTCTGATATCCACCTCGAACCGATGACCGACCGCGTGCGGCTTCGGTATCGAATTGACGGTGTTTGTATCGAACGAGACAACCTGCCAAAGCGCATGCAGCGCGCGCTGCTCTCTCGGATCAAGCTGATGTCGGGCATGAACATCGCTGAGAAGCGCATCCCGCAGGACGGCCGAATCAAGCTGCCCCTCGACGAAGAGACCACCGTTGACTTCCGTGTTTCGGCGTGCCCGATCTATCACGGCGAGTCCGTCGTGATGCGTATCCTGCGGCCCGACGCGGTCAAGATCGGTCTGCCGAACCTGGGCTTCGAGCAGGACAACCTTGATGCATTCAACAAGATCATCCGCCGCCCCAACGGCATCTTCCTCGTGACAGGGCCCACGGGTTCTGGTAAGACCACGACGCTCTACTCAGCGCTGGATGTGCTCAACAGACCAGACAAGAAGATCATCACCGCTGAGGATCCGGTGGAGTACAACTTCGAAGGCATCAACCAGTGCCAGGTGAAGGAGTCGATCGGGTTCACGTTCAACGCGATCCTGCGATCGATGCTGCGTCAGGCGCCCAACATCATCCTCGTCGGTGAGATCCGAGATAAGGAAGTGGGTGAGATCGCGATTCAGGCCGCACTGACTGGTCACCTTGTGTTCTCGACGCTTCACACGAACGATGCGCCCAGTGCGATCACGCGTCTGATCGACATGGGGATCAAGCCGTTCCTCGTGGCCAGTTCGATTCAGGCCATCATGGCTCAGCGCCTCATCCGCGTGCTTTACGATGGGTCGAAGGAACTTGCAGAGCCGCACGAGATCGACCACAAGTACCTGCAGCTGATCGGTATGACGCCCGAGGAGGCTGAGGGGCGCGTGCATAAGGCAGTTCCCTGCGGCGAGGCACCCAACGGGTACAAAGGCCGGAAGGCGATTTTCGAGATGATGCAGATGGATGCGCAGATCCGCGAGGCCGCGTTCCAGCTTTCACCCGTCTCGGAGCTGCGGAAGATCGCGCTTCAGAACGGGATGCGTCCGCTCGTGGAAGACGGCAAGCTGAAGGTGCTCAGCGGCACGACCACGCCCGACGAGATCGCTCGTGTGTCGCAGGTCGAAGAGGGCACCGGTGTAATCGATTGATTCGTATGTAACCCGGCGGGCAGCCGCCGCTTTGAGGCAGGAACGACACGATGTCGACGATGCAGATTGACCGATTGCTTGACACCATGATCAAGCTTGGCGCAAACGACCTTCACCTGACCGTTGGTCGCCCGCCGACCTTGCGTCTGCACGGCTCGCTCAGGAACCTTCAAACGAAGGTGCTCGACTCCGAATCGATGGTGGGCCTGATGAAGTCCATCACCCCGGAACAGAAGCAGCAGGAACTCGCAGAGGAGGGCGGTACCGACTTTGGCTTTGCCTACGGCGAGGCTGCCCGTTTCCGAGTTTCGGTCTTCCGCCAGCGCAACGACCTGGCGATGGTACTCCGACTTATTCCCAACAAGCTGCTCACGTTCGACCAGATCGGCCTGCCGGATGTCTGTAAGGACTTGATCCGCAGGCCTCGTGGTCTCTTCCTCGTCACGGGCCCGACGGGTTCGGGCAAGACGACTTCGCTTGCGACCATGATCGACTACGTGAACGCAAACCTCGAACGGCACATCGTGACGATGGAAGACCCGATCGAGTACTACCACTATCACAAGAAATCGATCGTGAACCAGCGTGAGGTTGGCTCGGATGTGCCGACCTTCGCAGAGGCCCTGCGTCGTGCTCTGCGTCAGGACCCCGACTGCATCCTCGTGGGTGAAATGCGAGACCTCGAGACGATCGAAGCGGCGGTTCGAGCCGCCGAGACCGGTCACTTGGTGTTCGGGACACTTCACACGACCGGCGCCGCCAAGACGATCGACCGTGTGGTTGACGCGTTCCCGGTAACCCAGCAGAACCAGATCCGGGTGCAGCTGTCAACCGCCCTGATCTGCGTGTTGAGTCAGGTGCTCCTTGGCCGAGTTGATACGAAGGGCATGGTCGCGGGGTACGAGTTCCTCCTGGTGACGCCCGCTATCGCGAACCTGATTCGTGACGGCAAATCATTCCGGATCGACTCGGCGATCCAGACCGGTAAGAAGTTCGGCATGCAGCTCCTCGACGATCACCTTTGGTCGCTCTACACGAGGGGCATGATCGCCGCTGACGAGATGATTGATAAGGGCAAGAACCCGCAGGACCTGACCGCGAAGGTGCACCAGCTTGGGCACACCGTGGGCCGACCGGAGCTTGACGAGGAAGACGTCAAAGCCGAATGAGTTCTGGTTCTGTACGGACACGTCTCTCCGGGCCAACTCCGGATGAAGGCAGAGAATCTGGCTGTCGAATGGCCTCTGTGGGCCATTCAAGGGGGTCCGGGACCCAACCGGGCCGAGTTTGACGCGAAGATATAAGAGGCACGGCCCGGGATGCGCCCGAGGACCGTGTGAGGTGTTGCATGGCCAAAGCAGATGCAAACTTTGATTTCAGCCAGTTCCGTGGCCACAAGATCGGTCGCATCATGCGCAAGCTGGGCACCGTGAAGAAGGAACAGGTCCACGAAGCGCTCGAGATCCAGAAGGCCGGCCGGAAAGTTCCGATCGGACAGCTCCTGGTTGAGCTCGGGTACATCACCCAGCGCGACGTGCAGGAGGGTCTCGCCGCGCAGGCAGGGATGGCCTACGTGGATCTCAACGGCTTCGAGATCCCCGAGAACGCGGTAGATGTGATCCCGTCCGCGAATGTCCGGATCTTCGGTGTCATCCCGATCGAGTACAACGAGCGTGCCAAGCGCCTCAAGATCGCGCTCAAGAGCCCTGACAACTTCCGCGCAGTCGATGACATCCGGCTTCTGCTGGGTGTGACCGTTGAGGCGGTCGTGGGTGATGCAGACATTATCGATGGGCTGATCGAGAAGCACTACTCCAAAGCTGAATCGATGTCGGACGTCGTCTCCGACATGGCATCCGACGAGAAGTTCGAATCGCTGGCGATGGCCGGCGACCAGTCGATTGATCTGGAGGCCGTGCTTGAGGCATCCGAGGACAACAAGGTTGTCAAACTGCTCAACCTCGTGCTGATGCAGGCTATCAAGGACAAGGCCTCTGACATTCACTTTGAGCCGTTCGAAGACGAGTTCAAGATGCGGTACCGCATCGACGGCGTGCTCTATGAGATGGTTCCTCCCCCGGTGCATCTCGGTACGGCAATCACGAGCCGCGTCAAGGTCATGGCAAGCCTCGACATTGCAGAGCGTCGATTGCCGCAGGACGGTCGTATCGAACTGACCGTCGGTGGTAACCCCGTTGACCTCCGTGTCGCGGTGCTTCCGACTATGCACGGCGAGAGCGTCGTGATGCGTCTGCTTGACCGCTCGAACGTCGAACTCAGCCTCGATCGAGTCGGCCTCGATGAGAAGGATCTCGCGGACGTGCGGTACCTCATTGGCAGGCCCAACGGCATCGTGATCGTGACTGGACCTACGGGTTCAGGTAAGACGACCACGCTCTACGCGGCTCTCTCTGAACTCAACGACACCGAAACCAAACTGCTGACCGCAGAGGACCCCGTCGAGTACGACATCGATGGTCTCTGCCAGGTGCAGGTTAATCCTGAGGTGGGGCTGACATTCCCCGCGGCGCTGCGTTCGTTCCTGCGTCAGGATCCGGACGTGATCCTCGTGGGCGAGATTCGAGATAAGGCAACCGCGGAGATCTCGGTCCAGGCGTCGCTTACGGGTCACTTGGTGCTCTCAACCCTTCACACGAACGATGCGCCCAGCTCGATTGTTCGATTGATCGACCTCGGTCTCGAACGGTTCCTTCTCGCGGCGACGATCGAGGGCGTGATCGCTCAGCGACTCGTACGGACCGTGTGTCCCAAGTGCCGAGAGGAATACACGCCTTCTGAAGAGGAGTTGATGGAGCTTGCGCTGACGCCCGAAGCTGTCGCAGGGAAGAAGTTTGTCCGAGGTCGAGGCTGCGACAACTGTCACGGCTCGGGCTACAAGGGGCGATTGGGCATCTTTGAGATCATGATGCTGGACGACGAAAGCCGCGAGTTGATCCTGAACGAGGCCTCAACATCCGTGCTTCGTAATCACTCCAGAGCCCAGGGCATGCGCACTTTGCGTGAGTCCGGGCTGCGCGGCATCTACGACGGCCGGACCACCATCGACGAAGTTGTTCGAGAAACCATCGCTGAGGAATGATTCAGACCGTGCGTCTGGAAAGCAGGTAAGACATGCCAACCTTTACATACGAAGCACTGAACGCCGCCGGTAAACCACAGAAGGGGTCTGTCGAGGCCAATTCCAGCGACGAGGCTATCCAGCGCATCAAAGCGCAGGGGTACTTCCCGACGACCGTGCGTGAGCAGAAGGTCAAAAAGGGCTCGGGCGGTGGTGATAGTGCTAAGAAAAAGAAGAAGGGCGGCGAGGAGAAGTCGGCCGCCGGCTTCACGATGCCCTTCGTCAAGGTCAAGCCAAAGCTGCTGACACTCTTTACGCGTCAGCTCTCGACGCTGCAGGACGCGGGTCTTCCGCTCTTGCGTTCGCTTCAGATTCTCGAGTCGCAGATGAAGCCGGGCCTGCTCAAGAACATTCTGATCGGGGTCGTCGAGGACGTCGAGGGCGGTGCGAGTCTTTCTGATGCGTTCGGCAAGCACCCTCGAGGCTTCAACACGCTCTACGTAAAGATGGTGCACGCGGGTGAGATCGGTGGTGTTCTCGACATCATCCTGCAACGGCTCAGTGAGTTCATGGAGAAGAGCGAGAGGCTGAAGCGTCGGATCAAGGGTGCCATGATCTATCCGATCGGCGTTGTGCTCTTTGCCATCCTGATCGTGACGTTCATCATGTGGTTCATTGTTCCCAAGTTCGAGGAGATCTTCCTCGACTTTGGTGTGGCGCTACCCAAGATCACGACGATGCTGATCGAGACTTCACGCTGGGTCGCCGGCAGCACACCAGGCCAGAGCGTGCCGGGTGCGATCGTCATCTTCGGTGTCCTGCTGACCATCCCGATTTTCTGGAAGCTGATCAGAAGCGCGGGTCCGGGCCGCGCCATTACTGACTGGATCCTCCTCAAGGTTCCGGTGCTCGGCACACTGATCCGCAAGACGGTGATCGCTCGCTTTACTCGTACGCTCGGCACACTGATCGCTGCGGGTGTTCCGATCCTCGAAGCGGTGACCATCACCGCGGAGACTTCGGGCAACGCGGTGTTCCAGAAGGCGCTCATGCGTGTGCACGACTCGATCCGCGAGGGCGAGACGTTTGCAGTCCCGCTGCGTGAATCCAAAACGTGCGACGCGATCGTGGTCAACATGATCGACGTCGGTGAAGAGACCGGTGAGATGGACACCATGCTCATGAAGATCGCGGACAACTACGACGAAGAGGTCGATGTCGCGGTGAGTGCGCTGGTGAGTCTGCTCGAGCCCGTCATGGTGATCGTGATCGGTGTCATGGTCGGCACCATCGTGGTCGCGATGTTCCTTCCCCTCGTTGCGATGATCGAGTCGCTCCAGGGCGGCGGTGTGTAAGGAAGCAGTCCGGCAAGGCACGCGCAAACGGAGACGGCGCATGACGCAAATGACTCGGACAACCAGAAACAGCCGATGCTTCACGATCGCGGAGCTCCTGGTCACCATTCTCATTATCTTCGTGGTGATGGGCGTGGCGCTCGTGTCGTATCAGGCAGCGACGAGGAACGCCCGATCGGTTGCCGACCGTGCGTTGGTCAACGGCCTCAAGATCTCCGTTCAGGACTTCTCGCGCGAGTTCGGATTTGTGCCCCCGCTCGTCAAGGACACGGGCGGCGAGATGGACACATCGATCGTTGTCGTCGATAGCCTTCCGATCCCTGCGGTGTACTCCCCGGTCATCCCGGCGGACATGGAGATCCTCCGAGGGGAGGACGACGAGTATCCGAGGTACAGCAACTACAGCCTGCCGTATTACCTCATCGGTGCTCTCGACGCCCCGGTCGACGGCGTAGACGGGCCCGGATTTGTCGAGGTGCGCCGTGCAGGAAACTTTGCTCCTGTCGTTGCGCCGGACACCGTCCCGGGCAGAACCGGTGCTCCAGTTGAGATTGCGCGGCGTGGACCGAAGCGTTACGAACCTCTATTCGACATCGACAAGGGCGGCGTTGAGTTGTTCATCGATACCGAGAACAGGATCACGCTCTCGGGCGGCAGCCCGGGAACGCTCTCGCGTACAAGGATCGCGTACCGAACCGAACTGCGAGATCGCGCGGGCGTGGCGATCCGTTACTACCGCTGGTACGCCGATGACATCGACCCGGCGAGTGTCTCGGGCGGGATCAGTTCCTACACGGACAGCGCGGTGGATTTCGAAGAGCAAGTCACCGGGCTGATCGCGTACCTGAACGTCCCGAGACTCGTTCTCGAGGCGTACGGCAACCCGCTGAGTTCTGAGTTTGAGATCCCGCAAGATCTCAGAGGGGCCTCGTACGCGATCGTCGCGGCGGGTCCGAACAAGCTGTTCGGTGATGCCGACGAAGCGGAGTTGCTCGCATCGAGTTCCGACATGCAGAGACGTTACGCCGAGAACCTTGGTCTCTCGGTGACACGCCTTGCCAGCGACGCGGGTTACCGCGAGGAAGCCGTAGAGGCCGCTCGCGAGGACAACATCGTTGAGGTGGGCTCATGAGTCGCCGCGCTTACACACTGGTTGAGCTGCTCGTTGTGATCGTGATCGGAGCGATCCTTGTCGGCATCGCGGTGCCCTCGTTCCAGGCGCTGCTCGCGTCGTCGCGTGAGAGCCTTGCACAGAACGGGCTCCAGCAGGCGATCTACTCGGCTCGCGACATGGCAACCCGCAACCTCGGTGGGGGTGACGCCGCGGCAGTCTTCTTCTACGACCGGAACCGTGGGCTGACCGTGGGTGTGTACGAGCAGGTCGCAACAATCAGTGACCGCACTAGTAACCCAACTGGTGGCCTAGATGTAATTGAGCGAGAAGTCTTTGTTCCGATCTCAGGTATGGAATCAGTCACCCTACCTCCGGGATATATGATTCGAGGATTCGTTCTCGGTACACGACTCAGAGACTTAGATTGGTATCAAGACCTCAATGAGTATGACCCGTCTTCGGGCACGCTTCAGCCCGGCGGGGGCAGTGATCGTGGGCCGGGCGCGTGGGTCTTCCCTGAGACTGACTTTTACGATCGGACAATGCAGACTGGTCCCAATGTTCGTCATACTTTCATGATTCGATTTGAGTCAGGCACAGGAGCACTTAGCAAGGACAGTTCGCTCGCACTCATTCTTGATCCAAGACTCAGTGGCCAAGACCGTTCTCAAATCGGTAGTATCGAACCAGTTAATCAGGCGGAGGATCTGAGGTCTTGGGCAATTCGTGCGTCGACTACCCAGAGCTTAAGTCGCGTTGAGCGAATCGCTATTTTAGGTAACTCATCAGGCGATATCGTTGTCGCTGGCCCTGTGACCGACATCGCGCTCTACCGCGAACGGCGGATGGCTCAGATGCTCGGGCTCCGTGGGCTGAACAGGCAGACCGACACGATCTATGAACCTGGGGACGAACCCGAGATTGACTCGGCGCTCTTCCGCGACGCGACGCTCGCGTCTGACCGGGTCGCGCTCGAGACGCGCATCACGCAATGGATCGAAGGAAGACTCGCGATCGAGGACAACGACGCTGCCGGGACGGCTGCCGAGGCCGACTCGGCGATCTACACGATCAGCGCGTACTTCGGCGATCTGGTGGAGGTGAACCGATGAACACCCGCAAGGCATTCACCCTTCTTGAGATCCTGATCTCGGTCGTCGTGCTCGCGATCGGGTTGGTCGGAGCCGTCGCGATCTTTCCTGCGGTGATCGATCTCCAGCGCCGTGCGCAGGACGCGGTCATCGGGACAGCCGCCGCATCGTCCGCTGAAGCACAGATCAACGCGGCACTCCTTGAGAACGATTCCGTTGTCTGGCTGGATAGAGGAAAATGGGAGGCGCTCTACGGCAGCGCTGACTTTGATTACTTGGATCAGTTCCCTCCGGTCGATGTGCTCACACGCGACCGAGGTATCTCTGTACGCGACTTCCGCACGCCGAGCGGCGGGCCGCCTCAGGTGACTCTTGATTTCCTCTGGGAAGCCGACTGGGAGTGGCAGTTCGTCGATGCGATCGGTGAGCTTCAGGCGTCAGGCGATCTCGTGCTGGGCGGCGGTGATTCGTACCGGCGCGTCAATCCAAATAATTCGGTGACCGAGCTTCCGACGTACAGGCTTGACCTTGCGAGCAGGCTCATGCCAGACGCG
>WUAK01000041.1 GCA_009827205.1 Phycisphaeraceae bacterium
CGTGTGCTCTTCCGATCTCGAACGCTTGGTCGCGATGTAGACCTTGACCATCTCAAGAACGCCGGTGTTCAGCTCGTCGCCGCGCTTCATGTGCGCGACCTTACGCTGCTTCTCAACCTCCACGGCCTCGATACGCGACCACTGGAGCTTGTAGATCTTCTCGGCTTCCTCGCGAGCCTCCTTCGAGCCCTTGATCCACTTCATATCGAAGGTATTGATCTGCTCAAGGATGACCTCGGGGATGTCCGACACACCGACCTTCTGACGAGTCATCGGGTCGACCATCTCGGTTCCAACCGTCTGGTTGATCGCCTCGACCATCTCGCGGAACCGCTTGATCGCCTCTGCGTTCTGCTGCGCCTCGTACTCCTCGATCTCCTTGTTGAGAGCCTTCTTCTGGTCCTCGGAGAGGTGCATGCGCCGGCTGAATTTCTTCGCGCCGATCACAACACCCGATGAGCCCGCGGGCACTTCAAGTGAGTCGTTCTTCACGTCCTCACCGGCGCGACCGAAGATCGCGTGCAGCAGCTTCTCTTCCGGGGTCAGCTCGGTCTTCGCCTTTGGCGAGACCTTGCCGACCAGGATGTCGCCCGGACCGACGCGGGCGCCGATGCGGATAATGCCGTTGTCGTCGAGGTTGCGGAGCATCTTCTCGGAGACGTTCGGGATGTCGCGGGTGAACTCCTCGCGGCCCAGCTTCGTCTCGCGGATCTCCACGTCGTAGCTGTCGATGTGGATGCTCGTGAAGACGTCGTCTTTCACGATCTTCTCGTTGATGACGATCGCGTCCTCGAAGTTGTAACCGTCGAACGTGTTGAACGCGACGAGCACGTTCTTACCGATCGAGAGCTCGCCGTTGACAGTCGAAGCGCCGTCCGCGAGAACATCGCCCTCCTTCACCACATCGCCAGCCTCAACGAGTGGCCTCTGGTTCAGGCAGGTCCGCTCATTCAGACCGACGAACTTGCGAAGCTCGTACTCGTCCGACTGATCGATGATGATCCGCTCGCTGTCGGCGTACGTCACCGTGCCGCCGCGCTTAGCCTTGACGACCATGCCCGAGTTGCGACCGACCTCGTGCTCAAGACCCGTACCGACCAAGGGCGGCTCAGTCTTGATCAGAGGCACAGCCTGGCGCTGCATGTTCGAACCCATCAACGCGCGGTTCGCGTCGTCGTGCTCGAGGAACGGGATCAGACTCGCCGAGATACCGACAATCTGCTTGGGCGAGATGTCCGCGTAGTCCACATCCTCGGAGTGAACCTGCGCCAGCTCACCGTCCACGCGGGCGATAACAGAGTCGGCAACCACCTTGCCGTCCGCGTCGAACGCGTCAGCTGGCGCGAGCACCGTCTTCATCTCCTCGTCGGCTCGCAGGTACACGGTCTTGCCCGTGACCTTGCCGTTCTTCACCTCGCGGTAAGGCGTCTCGAGGAAGCCGTACGGATCAATCTGTGCGTACAGACCGAGCGAGGCGATCAGACCGATGTTCGTGCCTTCCGGCGTCTCGATCGGGCAGATTCGGCCGTAGTGCGAGATGTGAACATCTCGAACCTCAAAGCCCGCGCGCTTCCGGTTCAGACCGCCCGGGCCGAGCGCCGAAAGGCGACGCTCGTGAACGAGCGAACTCAGCGGGTTCGTCTGGTCAACAACCTGTGAGAGCTCAGAGCGACCAAAGAAGAAGTCGATCGCCGACGAGATGCTCTTGGAGTTGACGAGATCAGAGATCTTCGCCAGCTCGTCAGGATCCTTGACACTCATGCGCTCCTGCACCGTTCGGCGGAGCTTCAGGAAGCCCTTGCGCAGCTCCTCGACCGCCAACTCGTCGAGCGTCCTCAGACGCCTGTTGCCGAGGTGGTCGATGTCATCGACCTGAGCAACCGGGCGACCAGTCTTCGGATCGATCCTGTTCGATCGCAGGTCGAGCAGGTACTCGATGACCTTCAGGAAGTCCTCGCCGGTCAGGAACTGCTGATCCTCATCCGTGTTGAGGTTGAACTTCCGGTTGATGCGGAACCGGCCCACGCGACCGAGGCGGTAGCGGTTGTCGTCGTAGAACTTCTCGTAGAAGAGCTGCTTGGCCTTCTCGACCTGAGGCGGGTTGCCCGGGCGGAGCTTGCCGTACACCTTCAGCATCGCCTTGCCGTGGTCGGTGTCGGCCTGAACCTCTTCAAGGGCTTCCTCGGCGACTGTGTTCAGAATCAGAACATCCGAAGGGTTCTGGATCACCTTCACCTTCTTGAGCGCCGAGACCTGGATCGTCTCAGCGTGCTCACCGATCTGGTGACCAACGTGAACGATCTCCTCGCCTGTCTCGGTGTCGATGATCGACTCAGCGGCCCAGTCGTTCTCTGTCACATCCGCGGCCTTCACCTCGCTGATGTGGTAGAACAGACTCAGGATCGCCTCGGTCGACGAAACACTCTCGTCGAGGCAGCGCAGGAACGTCGTCGCGGCAAGACGCGTCGACTGATCGATCTTCATCGTCAGGCGATCCTTCTTGTCCACCGACATCTCGATCCACGAGCCGCGCTCCGGGATGATCCGAGCCGAGTGCAGCGGGCGGTCTGCCTCGCTCGTCGGAATGCTGAAGTCCACACCGGGAGAGCGGTGCAGCTGACTCACGATCACGCGCTCAGCACCGTTCACGATGAACTCGCCGCCGCCCATCATGGTCGGGAAATCACCGAGGTAAATGTCTTCCTCGGGGATCTCGTCAACGCCGTCACGAACAAGCTTCACCCTGATGCGGAAAGGCATCCCGTAGGTGAGCCGCAGCTCGCGACACTCATCCGAGGTATAGCGAGGATCGTCGAGTCCGTACGAGACGTACTCGAGACGCATCGTCCCATCGTAGCTCTCGATAGGGAAGATCTCATGCAGGAGCGATTCGAGACCGAACAGCTGATCACGACCGTCCTCCGGCTTTGCAAGCTGGAGGAACCTTTCGTATGCTGCGGTTTGAACCTTGGTGAGATCGGGAACAGGCAGCGCGTCGCCGCGCTTCTTGTAATTGCGCACATTCATCGTGGCCATCGAGTTCCTCGCGATGGTTAGCGTCTACAACAACATTTCATGAGATCCGTCTGGAATCGCATGAATGCCTTGCGTCGTCCGGTGGTGTAAGTGAGCCGCGCCTATTCGAAGATCCTACCGTGCATCTGATCAGGTCCACCCACACCCGATCTCACACTCCAAACCCTCTGACGCGAAGTCCGTGTCCGTTTCTGAAGCATGCCGAGCGCCTTTCGACGCCCGGCATGTGAATAAAGCATAGCACCCACTATCTCCACACATCTACCAAACGATTTGATAGAATCTGTTCGTGGTTTAGCAGGGTATTGTCGGCTCTTACTTGAGCTCGACCTCGGCGCCGGCTTCCTTGAGCTTCTCGGCGAGGGCGTCGGCGTCCTCCTTCGAGAGGCCCTGCTTGATCGGCTGGCCCGGGTTGTCCACAAGCTCCTTGGCCTCCTTCAGGCCCAGGCCCGTCGCCTCGCGGACGACCTTGATGACCTTGATCTTCTGGCCGCCGTCGCTCTTGAGAACGACATCAAACTCGCTCTGCTCCTCGGCTGCGCCGCCGCCGTCACCAGCGCCGGGTGCCGCGGCCATGACAACACCGCCACCGGCGGCTGCCTCGATGCCGTACGCATCCTTCATGTAATCACCAAGATCAACAGCCTGCTTCAGGCTCAGCTCGGCAAGCTTGTCGCCCAGGTCCTTGATCGCGGCGTCGAACTCTTTGGTTGCTGCTTCGTCACTCATCTGAATACCTAACCTTTCAAATCATCCCGCCCAAGAGGGACCGAACCACTCGGCTCTTTACCCCGGACACACCGGGCCAGTTGGACGCTGATGCAGAAATCAAATCTCCACAAACCGGATCGGTGCCCGGTCAGTTCTTGCTGATCGCCTCGCCCTTCTCGAGCTTGTCCTCGATCGCCTTGAGAAGACCGGCGATGTTCGAACCCGGGCCCTTGATCTGCCCGAGCAGGTTCCGCCCAGGACCAAGGATGAGCCCGACCGCGTCTGAGAGCGCCTCGTCCCGTGTCGGGAACTTGCTCAGACGCTTCACACCCTCGTCGCCCTCGTAGAGCTCGCCGTCAAGCACAGCGCCCTTGAGCTCGATGTCGGGGAAGTCCTTGATGAGCTCGATGAACTCACGCGCCACCTCAACGACAGATCGCTCGCCGAATATCAGCGCGTTCTGACCCTTCATCACAGGGTTCAGCGCCTCGAGAGCTGTGCCCTCGAACGCCTTCTTGGCCAGCGAGTTCTTCATCACCGCGACGCTTACCGCGCTCTGGCGCATCTTCGTGCGGACGGTCTCTGTCCCCTCGGCATCGATGCCGCGAAGCGAGACGACGATTGCTTCACTCGAGTCTCCAAGCTTTGACTGGTACTCGGAGACCATCATGTCTTTCATCGGTTTGGACATAGCCAAACTCCTTTCGGGGAGAAAGCGGGGTTACTCCCCTTCGCTGTACTTGATCCGAATACCCGGTGTCATCGTGCCGCTGACCGAAATGCTCTTGATGTACGTGCCCTTGACCGCCGCGGGCTTGGCGCCCTCGATCGTCTTGAGCAGGTGCTCGAAGTTCGCAAGCAGATCGCCCTCGGCAAAGCTCATCTTGCCGATCGTCGCGTGAACGTTGCCGCCCTTGTCGGCCCTGTACTCGACCTTACCAGCCGAGTACTCCTTGACCGCGTCGACGACGTCCTTGGTCACCGTGCCAGCCTTGGGGCTGGGCATCAGACCCTTCGGACCAAGCGTCCGGCCCAGCTTCGAGATGACACGCATCATGTCCGGGCTCGCGACCGCGACGTCGAACTCGAACCAGCCCTTCTCGATCTTGCTGACAAGCTCCTCGCCGCCGGCCTCGATCGCGCCGGCCGCCTTCGCGTCTGCCTCGTGCTCTGTCGTGCAGAACGCGATCACGCGCTTGGTCTTGCCGATGCCCTTGGGAAGGCTCACCGAACCACGCACGAGCTGGTCGGCGTGCTTGGTGTCGATCCCGAGGTTGAAGACAACGTCGACCGCCTGGTCGAACTTCGTCCCGTCGAAACGCTTGACGGCGGACATCGCCGTCGCGGCCTCGACAGGCTCCTTCGATGCCTTCTCGTGGTTCGTGTTCATGCGGCGCGAAGGCTTGTGACGCAGCTTGCCCTTGCGGCGAGCGGCCTCCTCTGTCTGTGCCTGCGGTGCCGGTGCTGCTGTGGTCTGTTCATCTGCCATCGATCAGCCCTCCACCGTGATGCCCATGGAACGGGCCTGGCCCTCAATGATCCTGCAAGCGGCATCAACGCTCGCGGAGTTGAGGTCTTCCTTCTTCTCTTCAGCGATCGCCTCGATCTGCGAGCGGGTGATCTTGCCAACCTTGTTCTTGTTGGGCTCGCCCGACGCCTT
The DNA here is from genome assembly GCA_009827205.1 of Phycisphaeraceae bacterium. Lineage (GTDB taxonomy): Bacteria > Planctomycetota > Phycisphaerae > Phycisphaerales > UBA1924. The sequence goes on from WUAK01000041.1 coordinate 5,408, forward strand.
CTCGACGCCCGCGGCTTCCTTGATCAGCACCGCCGTCGGGCTCGACTTGATGTCGAACTCGAACGACCGGTCCGAGTACACGCGAACTACACAACCAACGACCTTGCCGTTGAGCTGGCCTGTCGCAGCGTTGAACTGCTGAATGAACTGACCCGGGTTGACACCCTTGGCACCAAGCACGGGGCCGAGAGGCGGTGCCGGCGTCGCCTGGCCGCCCGGGGCCATCAGCTTGAACGTTTCGATGAGTTCTTTCTTGGCCATAATTCTCCACCTCCCACCGGCCAGCCGCTTTCGAGCGGATCACGCGGGCCTGCCATGCGGCCCCCGTCTGGTCTCGGTGGTTCCAACGGTTCCAAAGCTCAGATGTACGCCCTCGCGAGCCCCCCACCGGGGCCTGGCTCTGGCGCGGACAGGATGTTAGCCATGCACACGCCCCGGATTCCACGCAAAATGCACTTTCTACCGATACTCTCTGCCCATGCGTAGACACCCTTCGCCCCTATTTGCTCTGCTCCCAATCCTCGCTCTCGCCCTCACCGTCGCCCAGGGCTGCGGCACCTACGCCAGGGTCTCACTCGAGTCCCCACTCTCGGGAGCCACCCTCCGACCAGACCTCACCACCACGACCTACACCTACCGCGACGAGAACACCGTCGATATCTACCTCACCGACCTCACCCCCGAAGAGCTCGCCATCCCCTTCGACGACCGAGCACAGGGCTGGCCCACCGGGCAGCTCGTCCACATCCACATGTTCATCCGCCCAAGTCCCGGCAAGACACCGATCGAGCCCCAGGCCTCAAACGCCACCATCCGCCACCTCATCCTCGCGCCCGGAGCAACAGGCCTCTACGGCGGGGGCGGCTTCCTCCTCCCCTCAGGCGGAGCCGACTCAGGAAAGTTCGGGGGCAGCATCACCGCCGGAACACTCAGGCTCCAGGCATCGAGCCCGAACTTCAACGACGCACTGGGCCCAACCGAGATCAGAGCCTCGTTCAAGGTCAAAGAAGACCGCGAACTGGCCTCGAAGATCGCACGCCGGCTTGAAGAGTCGATGCCAAGGCCCGAGGACTAAGCCTCAGCCACCATCCCCGTAGTACTTCCCGACGACCCGCCCCACGGCTCGCGAGTACACATCAGTCAGCACCTCGCCCGAGATCGACTTACCAGCAAGCCTGGGCGTGCTCATCTCGTCGTACTTCTCAGGCTCGACCATCATCAGATCCGGGTCAGCGATCGAGCTGGGGCCGTCGTAGTCCGTCTCGAACATCGTCCGCAGCGCCCAGTACCGGCTCGCGTACAGATCGAATGCCTGCTCGTGGTTCGACGCCTGACCCGCGGCGTACGCCACGTCCTCGGTCGGCATCAAATGCTCATCACGCGTGACGATGTCCGACCCGAAGAGCACACGCCCTCGCCAGCGCGTCAGAAACTCGCGGAGCCTCGCCGGCTCGTGCTTGCTGAGCTCCCTGACCTGCCACTTGCACGCGCTCGTGTCGAGACTCAGATTGTCGTGACGCTCAAGCAGTCCATCGAGAAAGTCCAGATCCTCGGGGTAACCGCCCATGTGCGCCGCGAGCCAGGGCATCTCGGGGTAATCGTCGAGCATCCGCTCGAGCGGCTCGTACTGCTGCGCCTTTGTGCCGTACAAAGAAGCATCCGTGTACCTCGCCGAGAACCACGTGTCGGGGTCTGCGACGTGGGTCATGATCATCATGCCCAGCTCGCTGGCCAGCTCGATCGCCTTCCGCTTCCACGGGCCGTCGAGCGCGAGCGCATCGATCGCGGTCTGGTCCGTCATGTAGTCCCGGAGCCTGGGCGCCTGCCAGAACTTGAGCATCCGCGCGCCATACTCGCCGTGCCAGAACCTGATCCGCTCCAGGAAGCCCTCGGTGAACGCGTACTTCTTGTCCTCTGACATGTAGTCGGGGATCGCGATGAACCTCACACGATCGCCCAGCGCATCACGCACCGGAGCCGCTTCCTCGAGAACCGTCTGCGTGTACGTCAGAGACACACCAAACCGGCTCGCAGCGTCCGCCCAGATCTCCGCGGCTCTGCCGCCGTTGATGTGCGTGTGAACATCCACGATCGGCTCAGCCGGCTCGCCGAGCAGCTCCGCCTCCGCCCTGTAATCAAGACCGAGCGTGTTCTGTGCCCAAACCTCTGACATGCACACATTCTCCCGAAGCCGCCAACGCCTGTACCCTCTTGGCCGAGATGGTAGACCGCAAAGCCGCCAAACCCCGCATCGCGCTGTGCCACGATTGGCTCGTCGCGCGCCGGGGAGGCGAGCATGTCCTCGAAGCGATAGCCGAAGTCGCGGGTTCACTCGCGGATCTCGACGTCGTCTACACCATGTTCGACAACGGCGCACCCATCGGGAAGCACACCGACGAACTCAAGCGCCAAACCAGTGCGCTCAATTCGGTACCTGATTACCTGCGTCGCTGGTTACTCCCGCTGTACCCGTTCGCCGTCTGGCAACTCTCCCGCAAACTCCGCAAACGCCACAAATCAAGACCTTACGACCTCGTCATCTCGACCCACTCATCAGCGATCAAGGCGATCAACCCGCCCAAGGGCGTCCCCCACGTCTGCTACTGCCACGCACCCGCGCGATACATCTGGAACCAGCCGGGCGACTACGCCTCCGGGCTCATGGGCCTGGGCCTCACGCTCATAAGACCCCTCTACAAACTCTGGGACCGAAAGACCGCAGGCAGAGTCGAGCGTTTCCTCGCCAACTCATCGCACACACAGACCCAGATCCGCCGAAGCTACAAACATCCTTCCGACGTCTGCTTCCCGCCCGTGCGCACCGATTTTTTCACGCCAAACGAGAAGTCGATCCGCCGGGACCACTGGCTCGCCGTCGGCGCGTTTGTCCCATACAAACGCTTCGACCTCGCGATCGAAGCGGCGAACAAACGTAAGCACCCGCTCGTCATCATCGGATCGGGCCCGGAAGAACAGAAACTCCGGGCGCTAGCGGGCCCAACTGTCTCGTTTGAAAGCGCCAAGACCGACGCAAAGCTCCGTGAGGCGTACCGCACCGCGCGGCTGCTCATCTTCCCTCAGCTCGAAGACTTCGGGATCGTCGCCGTCGAAGCACAGGCCTGCGGCACACCCGTCGTCGCACTCGCAAAGGGCGGCGCGCTCGACACCATCATCGACAACAAAACCGGCACCCACTTCCAGCATCAAACCGTCGACGCACTGCTCGAAGCGATCGATCGCTGCCCCAAACACAACGCCCTCGCGTGCCGCGAGCACGCCGAGCGTTTCAGCGAAACCGTGTTCAGAGAGCAGATCGCCTCTGTGATCCGAGAATTCATCCGCCGGGGGTGACGATCTTCGCCTCGTGCACCTGCCCGATGAACAGCTCGCAATCCGCCTCAAGATCAAGGTGGCGCACCACCTCGCAATCGATCGCGGCCCGAGCGCGTTTCAGAATCGGTGACCCCGTCGCCCAGCGGCTCACCTCGAGCGCATCGAACGGATCACCCAGTTCATCCGGCGCGTGGTAACTGTCAAACTTCTTGAGCAGTAACCGATCAGACTCATCGATCAGGTTCAGAGCAAAGCCCCGGCTGTCCCGGATCAACGGCTCAAGCGAGTGGCACTTCTTCACAGCAACACTGATCAGAACAGGCTCGGTCGCGCACCTCTGAACCCAGCGCACCACCATCCCCGCCCGGCTGCCGTCGTACGACGAGGTCATCACCCACGTCGCCCAGGGCACACGCTCGAGAATCGAGGCCACTCTCTCGGAGTTGAGCTCAACCGACAACGAACCACTCCCTACCCGAGGAACCGAACGGCCCCGGCGATGAACCCCTCCACGAGTCCCCGCACTCTACATCAGACGCAGAATCCTCGCTGACGAGAAATATTTTAGACACCAACCATAACCCTATCGATCGCCGCAACCCGTGATTACAAGCGGCTCTCGGAATGTCCGTTCTGCGCACACATATCCAAGGGAAATCAACAATTCCCTCAATGGTGTTGCAATGTGGGACGATGTGGTAGAAGATCCCACGCATGCCCATGGAGTACAGCCCCTTTGCTGTTTACAGGTTCGTCAGAACACACCATCGACGACAAAAAACGGTTGTCGATCGCCTCGAAGCACCGCTCTCTGCTGCCCCAGAGCGTGTCGGCGTGGTACTGCGTTCCCTGGCCCACGGGCGTCTTGAGGCTGTACCCGGAACCGACGTTTATGGAGCTCGCGAACAAATGGGACGATTCGCTGACACCGACAGACGACCAGGCACAACTGATGTCAACGCTGTTCGGCTTCGCCGAGAGAGTCGAGATGGACTCCGGAGGCCGGGTCAGGCTCCCACAGAAGCATCTCGACCTGGTCGGGACTGGCTCGGCTGTGGTCGTGCTAGGTGCGAAGAACAGGCTCGAGGTCCGCAGCTCAGATGGCTGGCAGGACGAGGAGCAGAAGCGATTCGCCGAGTTGAGCAAGCTGGTCGCGGGCACAACCCCCTCCTCAGGAAGCTAATGAAAGCCATCCCAGGCAGAAACACACAAGCCCGGGCAGAGCAAAGCGATCACGGACTGATCATGCACTGACTCTGACACATCGCAGCCGCCCTCGCAAGGACGCGCGGGCGGCAGCACGGGCAAAAGCTCAATAACACAACCTACTACCGACCGATCCGGGGATTCTTTCGGGAGAGAGAGATCCAGACCGGGTCGGATTCCCAAAGAGCACGCCGGCCGACGCTCACATACTGATCAGGCCGGCGTTGCTCGTTTTAACCATCAACAAACACAAAAAACACCCCCGCCTCACCAGCAGGGGTGTATTGAATCGCTCTTTTCTGAAAGCCCCGTGGATCAGCCGAGGGCAGTGTCGATCCGGTCAGCAAGGTCTTCCTTGCTCGCCAGACCAACCCGCATGTCAACAACCTCGCCGCCCTTGAAGATGGCAACCGTCGGGATCGACATGATGCCGTACTTCACGCTGATCGCCTGCGCCTCATCGATGTTGAGCTTGCCTACTTTGACTTTGCCGTCGTAATCAGAGGCCAATTCTTCGATCACAGGCGAGAGCGCGACGCACGGAGCGCACCACTCTGCCCAGAAATCCACAAGAACCGGCGTATCGCTATTGAGGACCTCGGTCTCGAAGTTCTCTTCCGTGATGGTCAATGTGCCAGCGCCCATGACGATGCTCCTTTCGTCTGCCTGAGTCTCCGCCCTCTCGCGAAGTGTCAGACAGTAGGACAGGATGAACCCAGCCGGAAGACCTATTATTTCACGAACAAAAATTGTCGGTGCCACAGGGAACTCGTGCATACAGCCCGACGTAATATCTCTGCAACGCAGCGATAGGCCCAAGCAGGGCCACCTGTCGACCGATATTTCGGGACGCAGGGCACAAGGTAACAGCACAACAAAGGGTCATTCGTATGAACAAGCGTGTACGCGCCTTTACTCTCATCGAATTGTTGGTCGTGATCGCGATCATCGCGCTCCTCATCGGGATCCTCCTCCCGGCTCTGGCAAAGGCCAGGCTCGCCGCGCAGAAGCTCCTGGGACAGGCCAACCACCGCGGCGTACAGCAAGGCGTCCACTTCTACGCCGATCAGTACGACGACTTCACACCCGCCGGGCACGACAACTTCCCCGGCTCCGTCGGTGCAAACGACTTCGGGTACACATGGCCCGCTCAGATCCGCTCGGCACTCGATGGCGATACCCAGTCCATGGAGATCTTCCAGAACCCCGGCGCCGGCAACGACTTCCCGATCGAGTGGACCAAGATCGTTGACCCGTCTTCGCCCGTCGCAATCCAAGATGACGACCAGGGCATGCTTGAGGCCGGCTACGAAGTCGGTGAGATCCCCGTCCGTCACGAGGCCGGCGGACGAACCGATGTCTTCGACAACGGTTTCACCACCTTCAGCATGGGCTGGAACGAGATCGGATCCGCTCGACTCTTCGTCCGCAATCCCCGCGATCCGCAGGCATACCTGAACCTCGGCATGGGCACCCACTACGCCGGCTCCTCGGTTATCAACAGCGCCGACGCCCAGACCCGCAAGGAAGCTGTCTCTGAGATGGGTCCCAAGCTCTCATCTGTGCGCAACGCCGGCGACTTCATCGCCCACGCCGACTCACTCGTCGATGCCGAAGAAGACGGCTGGGTCTCACCCCAGGGCCGACGCGGCGCACGCTTCGAGTTCGCTTTCCCAGGCGGCTACTTCAGCGGCCAGGCCAACTTCGCGTTCCTCGACGGCCACGTCGAATCTCTCAACGTCGCCGATTACGTCCTCGAACGCCTCGATTCGACCGTGGACACTGAAGACCCAGGCTGGAAGGCTCGGATCCGCCGCTGGAACAACGACGGCGACCCCCACACCGAATGGTGGTAAATCAGGCTTCTGGCCTTCTGACAGCTGATTTCATCCTTGAGGAGCCCAGCGAGACAGCTGGGCTCTTCTTTCTTTTTGATCCATCGAGTAAGCAAAATCCTGTATAGACACACACTCTGGGGTCTGATACGCTCTAACTTCCACGAATCCGCATTTCCGCGGGCAGGCAGAGTCCAAAAAACAGGAGCGGGGCTGATGAGAACGAAGAATTCTCGCGCGTTTACACTGATCGAATTGCTGGTTGTCATCGCGATCATCGCGCTGCTCATCGGCATCCTCTTGCCGGCACTCGCCAAAGCAAGACTCGCAGCTCAAAAGCTACTCGGCCAAGCCAACCACCGCGGCGTCCAGCAAGGCATGCAGTTCTACGCCGATCAGTACGACGACTTCACGCCCACCGGACACGACTCGAACGGAAGATCTTCCTCTGGCAGCTACTGGGCATACATGTGGCCCGCACAGGTCCGTGATGCTCTAGGCGGCGAAGCCCAAGCCATGGAAATCTTCCTGAACCCCGGCGCCGGCAACGAATTCCCCACCGAATGGACCAAGATTATCGACAACTCATCCTCCGTCGCCGTCCAGGACGACGACTTCTCGCTGATTGAGGTCGGATACGAAGTCGGCGAGATCCCAGTCGGGCACAAAGCCGGCGGACGCACCGATGTCCTTGATAACGGATTCAACACCTTCAGCATGGGCCTGAACGAAATCGGCTCTGATCGACTCTTCATCCGTAATGATCGTGATCCCGAGGCATACCGAAACCTCGGCATGGGCACTCACTACGCCGGCTCAGCAGCCATCAATAGCAACGACCCGCGGACCCGTAAGGAATCCGTCTCCGAAATGGGACCGAAGCTCTCAGCCATCAGAAACCCGGGTGACTTCATCGGACACGCCGACTCGCTCATCGACGTCGATGAGGACGGCTGGGTCTCCCCGATGGGTCGCCGTGGTGCAAGATTCGATCACGCCTATCCAGGCGGCTACTTCAGCGGCCAAGCCAACTTCGCGTTCCTCGACGGCCACGTCGAATCTCTCAATGTGGCCGATTACATCCTCGAACGCCTCGATACAACCATCGACGAGAATGACCCCGCCTGGAAAGCACGGATCCGCCGCTGGAACAATGACGGCAAGCCCCACACCGAGTGGTGGTAAATCAGGCTCACTGAGCCTTCAGACAAGAAACTCGCTTGAAAAGAGGCCCGGTGGGATCACCGGGCCCTTTTTTTCCCTCGAACCAGGCTGGCACATTCCTCTATAGACTCTTGGGCATGTTTTTGATAACATTTGTATTCCACGAGCCCGCCTATCAGCGGGTAGCAGAGTTCGCAGAACAGGAGCGGGACCCGATGAAAACGAGTCAATCTCGTGCATTTACACTGATCGAACTGCTGGTTGTCATCGCGATCATCGCGCTGCTCATCGGCATCCTCTTGCCCGCGCTGGCGAAGGCACGACTCGCCGCCCAGAAATTGCTCGGGCAGGCCAACCACAGAAGTGTCCAGCAGGGTGTCGCGTTCTACTCGTCCGAGTTCGACGAAAACACCCCAACCGGCCACGACCTGGGGACTCGAAACTGGAGCTACACCTGGCCGGCACAGGTCCGCTCCGTGATGGGCGATGCCCCCCAAGCCATGGAAGTATTCAGAAACCCAGGCGCTGGCAATGAGTACCCCGTCGACTGGTACCAGATCTTTGACGACTCCAACATCGCAACCGCGAGCTCGACCGGCGCCAACCCGCTCACCGAATGGGGCTACGAGGAGAACGAACTCGTCGTCTGGCACCGAGGCGGCAGAGCCGGCGCCGTTCTCCCTCCTGAAGATCAGGGATTCACTTCCTTCAGCTTCGCGTGGAACGAGACCGGCACCATCAATGAAGTTGGCACAACACACCCACGCATCCCGGGCGGCACGCTCATCTTCGGCATGGGCATGCACGCACACATCCGCTCTGCCTGGAACGCCCAGTCAGCCGAGGTCAGGGCAGCAGCCCTCACCGAGCTGGGACCCAAACTCGCTCAGATCCAGAACCCCGCAGACATGATCGTCGTCACCGACTCGTTCGTCGATGGCACGCAG
>WUAK01000401.1 GCA_009827205.1 Phycisphaeraceae bacterium
TGACCGGCGAGGGAGTCGACGTTGACAGGATCTGCGGGCTTGTCGGTGTGCGGCCAGGGTGTGTCGAGCAGCATCGCGCGACCGTCGTCGGTGATCCAGATCTGGTCGAGGCTGTATGACGGGGCCATTGTGCCGTCGCGCTCTGCGGCGCGGAGTTCGGCTGCGAGGTCGTGGAGCCAGTACCGCAGCGTCGACCAGGGGAGTGAGCCCGGTTCGGCCAATTCCGTGAACGGCTTGCCGCGCGGTGCTTCGTATGCGTCCCAGGTACGGCCTTCTTGTTCGATGTTCTGCAGCCATCGGGCCCGGCCCGGGCGTGCGACGGCGCGGCGCGCCTCGTTGGCTGGTGATGTTAAACCTTGGATCAGCCAGACTCTCCTGCGCAGCACAATGTCATCCGCTGCTAGCCATGTCCCGGGCTGGATCTCAGACTCAACTCGGAACGGGCCTATGCATGGTTCGTTCTCATCAGCTTCGATCGAGTGGGTTGATGCTTCCATGGCTGGCCGGCGCGTGCCGCGCGGACGGACGACAACTCTCGTTCCACTTGCGAGGTCCCAGACCGTTGCCTGCCCGTTGCTCTGGCGGGCGGTGAGCCAGAGTAACGCGACAATCCACGGGCATGCGGTGGCAAGACCGATGATCATGATGGAGTTGATCGTCTGCCAGGTGTCTTCGGGCATCGCCAACACCGAGAGCGGAACGCGCAGCGACTCGATCGCGACGAATGGGATAACGATCCGCAAGAGCGCACGGAGCGGTCCGGGCTTGCGCCCATTCTTCCGCACGACCTTGAGATTCATGATCCACTTTCCGAGCCCAACACCCCAGAGTCCCTCGAACACAGCGAAGTACAAGAAGCCGGCACCGAGAACCATGAAGTGGTACTGCCACGCGTCGAGACTGAACTCGTAGAGCGGTCTGACGAACAGCTTCTCGGGGCCGACCGTCAGCATGAGGATTGCGTATGTTGGCAAAAAAGCGGTCAGGAAGTCGATCCATCCCGCTGCGCCGCGCTGAGATTGCGATGCTGGCTCGGGTACGACGGAACTGAACTGCAGCAGCGCATCGCGGAGCGACCGGTAGTCCTCGTAGCGGCCCGCGGGCTCCTTGGCGAGGCAGCGCGTGATGACCTGTGAGAGGCCTTGCGGGAGATCGTCGCGGGCATCCGATACGTCGGCGGGCGGCGTGTCGATGACGTTTGCGACGACCTGCACCGCGTTGTCGCCTTCGAACGGAGCGCGTGCGGTCAGGAGCGTGAACAGTGTCGCGCCCACGGCATAGATGTCTGAGCGGACATCGACCTCGTCACCTCGGAGCTGTTCGGGCGAGGCGAACGCGGGTGTTCCCATGACTTTGCCGGTCTGGGTCATGAAGCTGTCTGACGAAGGCAGCGTCGAGACTGATAAGCCGAAGTCGCCGACTTTGACTGTTCCATCGGGTGAAACGAAGCAGTTGGAGGGCTTGATATCGCGGTGGAGCACGCCCCTGTCGAGCGCGGCTTCGAGGCCGTCGATCATGTTGAGCGCCGCGTCGACGGCTTCGGTCACGGGCAACGGACCGCGCTTGTCGAGCGCGTCCTGCAGTGTGCCGCCGGGGGCGATCTCCATGGTGATCACGGGGATGCCATCGATCTCTTCGCTTCCGAACACGTAGAGGCTGGAGGGGTGGTTTACGCGCGCCGCGAGCCTGCCTTCGCGCAGGAAGCGCTGGCGCATCTCGGGCGAGTCGAGGTTCTGAGCGAGAAGCTTCAGGGCGAGGCGACGGCCGGTGGATCGGTGCACGGCTTCGTACACCGTGCCCATGCCGCCGTGTCCCAGCGGTGCGACGAGGGTGTAGTCGCCGAGGGTGCATGGGAGATCAAGAGACGGGCGTCTTGTATCTGTTGGCGTGCGAGTAGGGCCAAGAGGCTGGGTTTCGGCATCGCCGTCTGCAGGGATCGCCTCGGGATCGGCCTTGAGGACCTGGGACATCAGGCACGCGTGGCACATGCCCGAGGCACCGGGGCCTTCGAGTGCGACTCCGCAGCTTGGGCATCGGTTCAGATCGGCTGTTTGGGTTATGTCGCTCATGGTGCGCCTCCCGAAGGGTTGGTTCACCACTTCCTGACGGGGCCGAGACCGTAGATTACAGGATGCCGATTATTTTTCTCTGAGCACCGCGACCAGATACCGCAGCTCGTCCTCTATGTCCGCTTCGTCGGCGACCGTCCGGGCGACCGCTTCGCGGACGAGGGCTGCGTAGCGCTGGCGAAGCCGGTGGATCGCCACTGCAAGGGCGTTCTCGGTCATGCCGAGATGCTCGGCAACGCCTTGGCGAT
>WUAK01000402.1 GCA_009827205.1 Phycisphaeraceae bacterium
GCCGTCCATCCGGCACTTGCCCGCCTCGACACGACCGCCGATGAACCCGCTGACCAGACCCTTTGGTCCGTGCGCCCAGGCGGCGATCAGGATGCCCGTCAGGCCGAAGAACGCCGAGATGTAGTACATCACCTTGTGCGGATCCCAGCCCAGGATTGATCCGCCGTGAGCGCCGTGCGCCGCGTGATCATCGGCATCACCGTGGTCGTCATGACCGTGAGCGCCGTGGGCATCGCCGTCGATGACAAACATCGCCGCGGCAGAGTGATCCCCGGTGTACACATTGTGCGCGGTTGACTCTTCGAGCATGTCGCCGACCCACCCGTGCTTGTCTGGCGAAACAAAGTAGAGCCCCGCGGCAAGAACCGCGAGCACCGAGAGGGTCGCGAGCACCGCGTTGATCCGGATGCCCGGTGCGTGCGGGTGGAAGTGGTCATGGGCGTGATCTTTGTGCGAGTGCCCGTCGTGTCCGTGGTGGTCGTCCTGTGCGTGGTCATGACCGTGGTCGTCGGAGCCGTGGTGTTCGTCGCCCGCCTCGAACTGAACGGGTCCGGTGAACACACGGAAGAAGACGCGGAAGGTGTAGTACGCGGTCATGCCCGCAGTGAGAAGCAGGACCCAGCCGAGCAGGCTGTAGCCGTACCCGGGCGTCACGAACGCCTCGGCGAGAATCATGTCCTTCGAGAAGTAGCCTGCGGTGAACGGCACACCGGCGAGGTTCAGGCAGCCGATCAGCATGCCCACGCTCACGACGCGCCAGCCCTTCATGTGCCAGAGGCCAGAGAGCTTGCGGAGATCGAGCTGACCCGCGAACCCGTGCATGACGGCGCCGCAGCAGAGGAAGAGCAGCGCCTTGAAGAACGCGTGCGTCACGACGTGGAAGACGCCGCCCGTCGATGTGAGGAACGCCAGGCCCGCGAACATGAACCCGAGCTGGGACACGGTCGAGTACGCCATGATGCGTTTGATGTCGAACTGCGCCATGCCGATCGTCGCGGCGAGCAGCGCCGTGATTGTGCCGATCCAAGCCACGACGGGCAGCGCCCACTCGCTGACGAGGAACAATGGGAGCATGCGGGCGATCAGGTAGAGGCCAGCGGTCACCATCGTCGCCGCGTGGATGAGCGCGGACACCGGTGTCGGGCCTTCCATCGCGTCAGGCAGCCAGACGTAGAGCGGGAACTGGGCCGACTTGCCGAACGCGCCGATCATGAGAAAGACAGCGATCAGCTGCGCCATGAGCGGGACGTCGCCTGCTCGCCCTTCCTGCACTGCTGCGATGTAGCCCTGCAGCTGCGCGGAGTTGAAGAGCTCCGCGTACTCGAGTGTGCCAAAGTGCACAAAGGTCAGCATCACACCGATCGCAAGTCCGAGGTCGCCGATGCGGTTGACGATGAACGCTTTCTTTGCCGCTGCGACCGCCTCGGGCTTCTTATAGAAGTATCCGATCAGCAGGTACGAGCAGAGACCCACGCCCTCCCAGCCCAGGTAGAGCAGGAGCAGGTTGTCGCCCATGACGAGGCAGAGCATGCTGAAGACGAAGAGCGCGAACGCGAAGAAGAACCGCGTGTAGCCCTTGCCGACGTCGTGCTCCATGTACTCACTGGCGTAGATCGCGATGAGTGTTGCCAGCCCGGTGACGAACATCATCCAGAGCAGCGAGAGGTTGTCGATGTAGAACCCGAGGTTGGCGACCATCTGCTGGCCGACCCCGTCGCCCCATGAGAGGTCGAACCATCGCCACGCGGTGACGGTGTTCGTCTCGCCCGAGAGGGCCATGAACGCGAGCATGGTGGCCACAAAGCTGCCCGCGAGGCAGCCAACGGTTATCCATGCCGGGAGCTTGGTCTTGTTCTTGCTGATGGCGCAGAGCGTGTTGAGCACAACCGCGAGCATCGGCAGGAACGGGATCGCCAGCACCCACGCGGGCGCCACGCCGACACCCGCCGTGTCCGCGGCTGCTAGGAGTGGGCTGATCATCATCGATTCGAGCAACTTGGAACCCCGTTATCCCTTGAGGAGCGACCAGACCGAGCCATCGAGCGATTCGTTTCGTCTAAAGAGCAGCACAACGAGCGCGAGTGCCATCGCCGCCTCGGCGGCAGCGACCGTGAGCACGAAGATCACAAATACCTGCCCGGTGTACTCCAAGTAGAACCGGCTGAACGCGACAAGCGCGATGCCCGATGCCTGGAACATCATCTCGGTGCAGAGGAACATGACGATCAGGTTGCGGCGTGTGACGAAACCGATGAGTCCCAGCACGAACATCACCGCTGAGATGAA
>WUAK01000403.1 GCA_009827205.1 Phycisphaeraceae bacterium
CCTCGCGTGTGCCCGAGACCTTGAAGTCCATGTCGCCGAAGAAGTCCTCTTCGCCGAGGATGTCGGTGACGAAGACCTCGTTGTTGCCGTCGTCATCGGTGAACCGACCGACGGAGATGCCGGCGCAGGTGTTGGTAATGGGCACACCGGCGTCCATGAGTGCGAGGCAGCCGCCGCAGACGGAAGCCATCGACGATGAACCGTTGGACTCGGTGATGTCCGAGACGAGACGGATGGTGTAGGGGAAGTCTTCCGGGCTCGGGAGGATGGCCTGCAGCGAACGCTCGGCGAGCGCGCCGTGTCCGATCTCGCGACGGCCCGGGCCCATGATCCTGCCGGCTTCACCGACCGAGAAGGGCGGGAAGTTGTAGTGCAGGTAGAACTTCTTGCTGTACTCAGGCATGAGTCCATCAACAACCTGCTCAGCCTTGCCGCCGCCGAGCACCGCGGAGACGAGCGACTGGGTCTCACCGCGCTGGAAGAGGGCCGACCCGTGCGTGCGCTTGAAGACGCCGACTTCCATCTCGAGAGGTCGGATCTCCTTGGGCTTGCGGCCGTCGGCGCGGACGCCGTTCTCGGCGATCAGTCGGCGGGTGATCTTCTTCTCCAGACGACGGAACGCCTCGCCTGCCATCGAGCGGTTCTTCTTGCTCTCGTCGGCCTCGGCGACCGAGCCATCAAGCTTCTCAGCGAAGTGCGTGTCGAGGATCTCCTTGCGGAACGCGCTGACCGCCTCGTTGCGCTCGACCTTGCCGGGCAGTTGACGCAGCTCGACGAGCTTGTCGTGCGCGAGATCCTTGACCCTGCTGGTGATCTCATCGCTCGGGATCGCAAGCGGGTTCTTGACGGTCTTCTCCTGACCGATCTTCTGCACAAGCTCGTCGATGAGGTCGAGGGTTTCCTTGATGCCCTCGTAACCGAACTCGATCGCCTTGAGAACCTCCTCGTCGGGGATCTCAGCGGCACCGACCTCGATCATGTTGATGCCGTCCTTGTGGCCGGCGAGCACGAGATCAAGATCCGAGTAGTCCATCTGGCTGCCGGTCGGGTTGAGCACGAACTGAGGGCCGTCATCGGTCCAGATGCGTCCGACGCGCACGGTCGCGGTCGGTCCCTCGAACGGCGCGTTCGAGATCGCCAGCGCGGCGCTGGCCGCGGTGCCCGCGATGACATCGGTGTCGTTCTCACCGTCGTGGCTCATGACCCAGCACTGGATCTGAACCTCGTCGATAAACCCGTCGGGGAAGAGCGGGCGGATGGGTCGGTCGATCATCCGCATGGTGAGGACTTCTTTCTCGTTGGGAGCGCCCTCACGCTTGCGGAACCAGCCGGGGAACTTGCCGCCCGCCGAGAGCTTCTCGCGGTAGTCGACCTGCATGGGGAAGAAGTCGAGGCCCGGGCGGGGGTCAGCGCGCATCACGGTCGCCATGACCGTCGAGTCGGCGTAGCTGACGAAGACCGCCGAGGTTGCCTGCTTGGCGACCCGACCCGATTCGATGACCATCGTCCGGCCGCCGATTTCTTTCTCTACACGGATCGTGCCGAGCTTGCTGTTTGCCATTATCAAAACTCCTGATCTATCCCGCGCGCCCATAAGCGGCGGACATTCTCCGCAGGCGCAGTGCGGTAGCGCCCAAACGGCGCACGCTCTGCAGCGAAGAACCTTGGATGTCTCGGGAGCGCCGGAGCCGAAATCTCTCCGGGGGCAGAGGGCAGGGTTCAGGAAGGTGCTGAATCTGAAGCCTGCCGACTGCCTTCGAAGACGGCTGCCGACGCGCCAACGTTCACTAATACAAAGAAGGCCCACCGGGGTGAACCGATGGGCCTTGAAGGTTTGGTCTTACTTCCGCAGGCCGAGCTTGCCGATCAGCTCGCGGTAAGAGTTCACGTCCTTGCGTGCAAGGTAGCGAAGCAACCGGTTGCGCTTGCCGACCATCATGATGAGGCCGCGTCTGCTGTGGTGATCGTGCTTGTGGTCACGCAGATGTGCAGCGAGGTGCTTGATCTTTGCCGTCAGCATCGCGATCTGGACTTCGGGCGAGCCCGTGTCCTTGTCGTCCCGACGGAATTCGCTCACGACCTCGCCACGCGTCTGGGTTGAAAGTGCCATAGTCCGTATCATCTCCGCGGCGAGCACCCGCTCACTCGTGGGCAAGGTTAGCGCCCCGCCAACAATCTATCAATCCATCCGACAACCCGAAAAAGCGAGACGGG
>WUAK01000404.1 GCA_009827205.1 Phycisphaeraceae bacterium
GTGCTCTTCCGATGTTGACAGGTTCGCGATGTTGTGCATCAGGAGCCTGTTGCGCTGACCCGCGAAGCGCATTGTCGCTTCGAGGGCAGGCAGGGCACCGGTACTGAGCACGTCGTTGAGCATCATGCTTCCGTTCGTTAAGCAAACGCCGGGCCACCAGGATCAGCGACTGCTCGACTTAGAGCGACTGGGACACGATGTCCTGTTCTTTCCATTTCTTGAGCTTGAGACCGAGCGTACGAACCCCGATCCCGAGACTCTTGGCCGTCTTCTGGCGGTGGCCCCCGAACCTCTCGAGGGTGCGGACAATCGCATCACGCTCAAGTTCCTCGAGCGTGATGTCGGGGCGGACGATTTCGGAGAGCGCTTTGCTCACTGCCGGGACTGTCTCTTCAGTGTGCGGCGAGTAGGGACTGGTTTCATTCTGAATCTGGCCGCCCGCGGCTTCGACGAACGCAGCGGTTGCTTCGTTGCGCATCTGGACCGACGGATCCGTGGTCGGCTCGATCCCCATCATGCCAAGCCACGGTTCGATGGTCTCGCTGCCGATGACACGCGCCTCACGCGCCTTGCCCAGAACAACCGCCCGCTCGCAGATGTTCTGGAGCTCTCGCACGTTGCCGGGCCAGGTGTAGCGCTCCATAAGTGAGAGCGCCTCCTGCGAGAACACCATGGACTCGACACCCTCGCGAGCGGAGATCTGGTTCACAAAGAACTCTGCAAGCTCTGGCACATCCGACGACCGCTCACGCAGCGGAGGCAGATGAATCGGCAGCACGTTGAGCCTGAAGAACAGGTCCTGCCTGAAGTCACCCTTGGCAACCGAACGGGGCAGATCACGGTTGCTCGTCGCGATCACGCGGACATCGACGCCGATCGTCAGGCTCGAGCCGACACGCTCAAAGGAACGCTCCTGGAGCACACGCAGAAGCTTCGCCTGAAGTGAGGGCGGGATCTCACTCACCTCATCGAGCATCAGGGAGCCTCGGTCGGCCAGCTCGAATCGACCCTTTCGGAGCTGATCAGCACCGGTAAACGCGCCTTTTTCATGGCCGAAGAGTTCGGACTCAAGCAGCGATTCGCTGAGTGCCGCACAGTTCACGGCGAGCATCGCGTTCTCGCGCCTCGAGCTCACCTCGTGCACCGCGCGAGCGACGACTTCTTTGCCCGAACCGCTTTCGCCGACAACGAGGACAGTACCAAGGCTCTCGGCGACCGCGGCGACCTGCTCTCGCACGCGGCGCATAGCCGCGGAACTCCCGATCAACCTGTCGAGCCCGGTCGGCTGGTCGCCGGACTCAGCAGCCGGTGCCTCACGCTTGGCTTGCGCCTTGAGCACCGCGTTTTCGCGGATCAGCCCGCCGTGCTGGCACGCTCTTTTCACCGCGATAACGAGCTCGTCCCCCTGGAACGGTTTGGTGATGTAGTCGAAGGCACCCAGCTTCATCGCGCTGACAGCTGTCTCAATCGTTCCGAACGCGGTCATGAGCACGACCGGGAGCTCGGTATCGATCTCGCGGAGTCTTTCGAGGAGCTCGATGCCGCTGAGACCGGGCATCTTGAGGTCGGTCACAACGGCATCGGGCCTGCGTTTGGCAGCGGCGGTCAGCGCGTGCTCGCCGTTCTCTGCCGTGATCACCGCAAACCCCGCGCGTTGGAGCGTGGAGCCCACACTGTCGCGCATCATCTCTTTGTCATCGACTACCAGCACAGTCTTCATCGATCGCTCCCGACCTCACCCGAGTCACCGGGCGGTGGTGTATCAGTATTCTTCGTGTTTTCGAGTTGTTTCGGGATGGTCAACTCAACCACCGCCCCACCGGGGAATCGCGCACCGGGTACCGCGTTGCTTACACGGATATGACCGCCGTGCGCGTCGATGATCCGGTGGACGATCGCCAGACCGAGCCCTGTCCCGATGTTTCTGGTCGTAAAGAACGGATTGAACATGCGTTCTTTGACCTCGTCTGTCAGCCCGCTGCCCGAATCCGAGACAACGATGCTCATGCAATCCGTTTCATCACCTTCGATCTCGGCTTTGCAAGACCGCCAGCTGATCTCGAGCTCGGCCGAGCGTGATGCCTGGTTGCTCGTGGCGGCTTCAGCAGCGTTTCGAACGATGTTCACGAGGGCCTGTTGCAGCAGCGCGTGATCTGCTTCGAACACGTCAGTATCGCTGCCTGGGATCGTGTGCACCTTGCAGCTGCTCAGCACGTCCTGGCAACTCGACAGGGCACGCTCGACCGCATCCGCCGCAGACTGCT
>WUAK01000405.1 GCA_009827205.1 Phycisphaeraceae bacterium
GCTTCGCGACAGCTACCTCACCTACGCGATGAGCACCATCATGGACCGGGCGCTGCCCGATGTCCGTGACGGTCTGAAGCCCTCGCAGAGGCGCATCCTGGTCGCGATGAACGACCTGAATCTTCGGCCCAATCGCAAGCACCTCAAGTGCGCCAAGATCGCGGGCAACACCTCGGGCGACTACCACCCGCACGGCGAGTCTGTGATCTACCCGACGATGGTCGGCATGGCGCAGGGCTGGAAGATGCGTGTGCCGCTGATCGACCCGCAGGGCAACTTCGGCTCGATCGAGGGTGACCCGCCCGCGGCGATGCGATACACCGAGGCCCGCATGACCTACGGCGCGATGGACATGCTTGCCGACATCAAACTCGACACCGTCGACTTCCAGCCCAACTACGACGACCGACTCAACGAGCCGACTGTGCTCCCGGGCAAGTTCCCAAACCTGCTGATCAACGGCGGCATGGGCATCGCGGTGGGCATGGCAACGAGCCTCCCGCCGCACAACCCCGACGAGATCTTCGATGCCATCACGCGCGTGATCGATGACCCGGATATATCGCTCACCGACATCATGACCGATGAGACGGACGAGGACGGCAACGTGACACGTTTGGGTGTCAAGGGCCCCGACTTCCCAACCGGGGGCGTCATCCTCGGTCGCAGAGGCATCATGGATGCGTACTCGACCGGGCGAGGTCGAGTCACCGTGCGAGGCGTGTGCCACGTCGAGGAATCGGGGGGCAGGCAGGCGCTGGTCATCGACCAGATTCCCTACTCGCTCGTGCAGAACAACCTCGTGGAGAAGATCGTCGAGGCGGCCAAGGAAGACCGTATCAAGGACATCGCCGATGTCCGTAACGAGTCAGGGCGGAACGCTCAGACGCGAATCGTGATTGAGCTCAAGAAGGCGGGCGACCCGGCGGTCGTTGAGAACCAGCTGTATCAGTTCACGCCGTTGCAGCAGACGTTCAGCATGATCCACATCGCGCTCGTGGGGCGAAGGCCCCGCACGCTGACACTGCTGGAGATGCTGCAGCTGTATATCGACCACCGGGTCGATGTTGTTCGCCGCCGCACGGCTCACCTGCTCCGCGAAGCCAAGAAGAAGGCCCACGTCTTGGAGGGCATGATCTTCGCGGTCTGCGACATCGACGAGGTCATCGCGATCATCCGCGGCAGCAAGACTCGCGAGGAAGCGATCCAGAAGCTCGTCGAGAAACGCTTTCGGATCCCTGCTGACCACCCGCACGCTCCGAAAATTCCAGAACGGATGATGCAGATGGTTCGCGCAGGCGACGAGGCCGGCGGTGTGCTGCTGACACGCGTGCAGGCCGAGACGATCGGCAATATGAGGCTCATCCAGCTGACAGGGCTTGAGATCGAGCGTCTGGTCAAGGACTACGCCGAGCTTGTCGCGGAGATCGAGGGTTACGAGCTGATCCTCTCTGATCACCAGCGGGTGCTGGACATCCTAAAGGAAGACTGCCTTGAGATGAAGGAGCGGTACAACAGTCCGCGCCTGACCGACATCCAGGATGCAGCAGGCGATATCGATCTCGAGGCACTCATCAAAGAGCACGAGGTCACCGTTACGATCAGCCACCAGGGGTACGCAAAGCGTCTTCCTCTGGACACGTACCGGTCGCAGGGCCGGGGCGGCAAGGGCATCCGCGCATCCGAGTCGAAGGACGACGATTTCATCGAGCGCGTGTTCGTAGCAAGCACCCACGCAGACCTGTTGGTCTTTACCGATCAGGGTCGTGTGTTCAAGCTCAAGGTGTACGAGCTGCCCGAGATGAGCCGGACGAGCAAGGGCCGTTCGATCGTGAACCTTGTCAACCTGCGCGAGGGCGAGCGGGCACGCGTGTACCTGACCATCGACGACTTCGAGGATGAGGGCAAATATCTGACCTTCGTCAGCAAAGGCGGCATCGTGAAACGCACGCCGCTTCGCGACTACCAGAATGTCAACCGCTCGGGCCTGATTGCAGTAGGCGTGAAGGAAGGCGATGAGATCCTCAACGTCCTCCTCACCGACGGCTCAGACGACCTGATGATCGTGACGGACCAGGGCATGGCAATCCGCTTCAACGAGGGCGATGTCAGGCTCATGGGCCGAAGCGCCGCCGGTGTCAAGGGAATCGATCTCGCCGGGGGAAGCATCGCGATCGCTGCGGACCGGGTGCCTATGCAGCCCGATCCCAAGGACGACGAACAGACCGGCACAATCGAACCGGCGCACT
>WUAK01000406.1 GCA_009827205.1 Phycisphaeraceae bacterium
GCCGAATCCGCAGCCTTTCATTCTGAGCACTGTCCTGCCCTGGCTGCAGGCCAACGCAGACCGCGATGACGTGCCGTATGTCATCCTGAACACCGAGTCGCTGGATTACCAATCGCTCGGTGGAGGTGGGTCCAACCAGAATCGATCTCGCCCGAACGCACGTGACCCGAGAGCGAGCAATGTGTTCGATGACTCCGCGGAGCTGTCTCGGGCGGAGCTTGAGATGCAGCGCCGCAGAGAGATGTTCGGTGGTGACCGCATCGTTGGCGAGCGAAGCGGCGGATCCTCATTCACGCAGAACGCTGTGAGCGGTTCGGTCGACGAGCTCGCTCCGCTGCCGCAACCAGAAATTGAAGACCTTGGCCGCGAACCCTCGCGGTACAAAGTTCGTTGGACACTGGCGATCGTCCCTCCCGAAGAGCGCCAGGGCGCCGGCGAGACATTTGAAGATGGAGGTGCCGAATGAGCGGCATACTTTCGTGGCTGAAGTCGAACATCGTCATCGTGATCCTCGCGATACTCACGATCGTTCCGTTGCCGGTTGCCTGGTACCTCTCAAGCGGAATGAACAAGTCGCTGCGTGAAGACAGGCAGTCCGAAGCGCAGAAGGCGTTGCGGGATATCAACGGCGCCACAGTGAGCTACGCATTGCCGTCGCTTTCAGTGGATGAGCCTCCGATCGAGGACAGCTCGCCTCCGAACTCTGTCAAGACACAGTTCTACAAGGCCGAGCGTGAGAAGCGCGAGGCGATTATCTCGAGTGTCAAGGAGCGAGCCGTCGAGTTCAATTCGAAGGGACGTGGTGTCCTGCTTGAAGGTCTCTTCCCGGAGCCTGCGAGCCTTGCGTCTGGCCAGCTTCTTCAGCCTCAGTTCGCCGAGTTGGTTGTCGCTACAGGCGGTGACGAATCGACGAGTGCCTTCGACAGGCTGTTCGATCGGCTTCGCATCAATGATCCCGTCGATTCCGAGACGCTCCGTGAACAGCTCGCAGCACGCAAGGCCGCGCTGATGAACCAGCTCGCGCCGGGCACCGCCGAGAACGAGATGGACGAGTCAACCCGCGAGCAGATCAAGCAGCAGCTCGTCGAGCAGAGACTCGGCACATACGAAACCCACGCCCGAGACACGAGCTTCTACGCCAACGCCGACATCCTGCCGAACTCGGTGCTCAGGGTCGCGCCGCTGGCGCAGCCTTCGCTGTCCGATTGCTTCAACTGGCAGTTCAACTACTGGGTGATAGAGGATGTGCTGAGTGCCCTTGTGAGCGCTAACGACAGCTTCGATTCGACCGGTGTGGGCGGGAACGTACTCGACGGCGTCGTCAAGCAGGTCGAGTCGATCGACTTCGCCCCGCTCGTGACTATCTCGACACCGCAAGGCGGCAATGCATTCGAGGAGCGTGGGTTTGTCGGTGGTGATGCCGAAGCGCGGGCTCGCGCCGACAGGCTGAACCAGGTTGACTTTAACTCCAGCTCACGATCAGGCAGCGGGTTCGTTGAGTCAGGGACCGTCACCGGGCGCTCCTCAGAAGAGAGCAGCTTGTACGACGTCGTTCCTGTGACAGTCACGATGATCGCTTCCTACGAGAAGCTTCCCAAGTTGTTCGATGCGATCGCATCGCACAACTTCATGACCGTGCTCGACGCGGACATCTATGCCGTCGATCAATGGGAGCAGATCGAGAAAGGGTTCTACGCGGGAACAGATCACATCGTGCGGGTGGAGATGACGATCGAGACACTCTGGCTCCGCAGCTGGACCAAGGAGTTCATGCCCACCGCCGTGCGTGAGCAACTCGGTATCCCGATTGACGAATTGAACGAAGACCCTGCCTAAACCGACTCAGACCGTACAGAGACTCAAAGAGGATTGACCAATGGGTGTCAAAGGAATCTCCTGGATCGAGGCCAATTTCGAGAAGCTGATCGTTGTGGTCATGCTTCTGGCGTTCCTCGTTGTGCTGACGTTCCAGTTCGTGCTTCAGTCCAACACCGTCGAGGTGGAAGGCAAGCAGGTCCCGCTGGATGCGGCGTTCGACCCCGCTGAAAAAGCGGCCGAGCGGCTCCAGTCGCAACTGAGCGATACCGATCCCCAGTTGCCTTCAGAGTTGTCCACTCGTGACCTCGCAGCAGAATTCGAAGAGGCAATCTCGGGAGGTGTGTCCACTACAGACCGTTTCCTGCCGCTCTCTGAGCCTCTTGCGATCGACGTGAACATCAGCGATGTGCAGTTCACCAAG
>WUAK01000407.1 GCA_009827205.1 Phycisphaeraceae bacterium
CGCCTTCGCCAAGGACGGCACCGTGACAGCGGGCAACGCGAGTCAGATCTCGGACGGAGCCGCCGCGACCATCGTGATGAGCGCGAGCAAGGCCGAAGAAGTGGGTGCCAAGCCTCTGGTCAAGATCCTCAGCTACGCCACCAGCGGCGTGGCTCCCAAAGACATCTTCGCGGCTCCCATCACAGGCGTGGCTCAGGCTGTCGAAAAAGCTGGTCTTACGATCGATGACATCGACTTGTTTGAGATCAACGAGGCGTTTGCGGCTCAGGTTCTCTGCAACATCAAGGAACTGGGCATCCCTGAGGACAAGCTCAACATCTGCGGCGGGGGCATCGCACTCGGTCACCCAATCGGGGCGTCGGGCACGCGAGTGCTGACCACGCTGATTCATCAGATGCATCGCACCGGCGCCAAGCGCGGCGTCGCAGGGCTGTGTCTTGGCGGTGGCAACTCCGTCGCGATGGTCATCGAAGCCGTCTGAAATTCGGCTGATTGACAATCGATCTCAATGCGAGCACGACAATCCGAGGATTGTCGTGTTTTTTGCATATAGACAATGCAAGTTCAATGTTTCGGGCGTTGACATCCGATGATGAATGTGTACACTGGCCGCTCGGCGAGGGCTATTCGCCCAATCCGACGTTATTGACCGGGATTGTGGCACACGCCACGCATCGAAAGGAGCCAAGCAATGCTCAACGCTGATAAGAACAACGTTGTCGTGGCAGGTATCCGTAATGATGTATGCCCAGGCCAGCACCAGCCAATTACTGGTTGACGTCGGCTAAGCCGAATCACTGCTCATCAACGTCCTGTTCTTGAACCCTTACGTGGTTGCTGTGCGCGTTTGAATCGCGTCCAGTGACAGCGGGAAGGGGTGCACCTGTTGTTGTTCTTCCTATCCGTTGTACGCGGGCGTTTCCCGTGATGGTTGTCTTGCGCGCCGAGCGCGGACAGAATAGTGAGAAAGCAAATGGAAAGTAAGGAATTCATGACCGAGGAATGGGCTCGGTTGGAACGGACAAGCCGGGCCTCGACCGGGCATGAACGCGAGGCCGCGAGGCTGCTGAGGGAGTCCAGGTCAAACAGGCGTGGGTACCGCTTGGTTTTGGGTCCCCTGACCCTGATGGTCAGGTGGCGTTCTGGCGCGGGGCGGTACCGGCGAGCGCGCAGCGTTCGTCTCGGATGAAAATCGTGGATTCAGGGCGTATACAGGCCGATCGGAGAGGTAACTTGTCGATCGGGTGCCCTAGAGTCGCGGCGACCTTCAAACCGTGGAGAAGAAGATGCTCAAGCGGACGCACAACTGCAACCAACTGACCACCGAACACGTCGGCCAGACCGTGGCCCTCGCGGGATGGGTCAATGCCTACCGAGACCACGGCACCGGCCTGATCTTCGTTGATATTCGAGACCGCGAAGGCCTCACTCAGCTCGTATTCGATACCGAGGACGCGTCTCAGGAACTGCTCGAGCAGGCGGACAAACTGCGCAACGAGTTCGTGATCGCCGCCGAGGGGCAGGTTCGGGCTCGTGAGGGAGGTCCGAACCCCAAGCTCGCGACGGGTGAGATTGAGGTCGTTGTACAGAATCTAGAGGTGCTGAGCGCTAGCGAGACGCCTCCCTTTCTGCCCAACGACGAGAAGGGCGACTTGCCGCGCGAGGAGGTCAGGCTTAAGCACAGGTACATCGACCTGCGCAGGCCCGCGATGCAGCAGATCCTCAAGACGCGCCACCGCGTGACGAAGGTCGTGCGCGATTACTTCGACGAGCAGGGCTTCCTCGAGATCGAGACCCCGATTCTGTGCAAATCGACACCCGAAGGGGCGCGTGACTTCATCGTGCCGAGCCGGAATCAGGCGGGGAACTGGTACGCGCTGCCCCAGTCGCCTCAGCTGTTCAAGCAATTGCTGATGGTCTCGGGGTGCGACAAGTACCTCCAGATTTGCCGATGCTTCCGAGACGAGGACCCACGCGCCGACCGCCAGGCGGAGTTCACGCAGATCGACTGCGAGATGAGCTTCGTCGAGCGTGAGGACGTGATGCAGACGATGGAGGGTGCCGTCCGTCGGGTCTTCAAAGAGGTCATGGATGTCGAGGTGCCGACACTTGACAGGATGCCTTACCACGAGGCTATGGACCGCTACGGCATCGATCGGCCCGACCGACGGTACGGGCTCGAACTGGTCGATCTCTCGGAAGCGTGCGCAAACTCGGAGTTCAAGGT
>WUAK01000408.1 GCA_009827205.1 Phycisphaeraceae bacterium
CTGCATCGGTATCCCGTGGTGAACTTCTACGTTATCCTGCCCTAGTCTTCTTGGCCACAACGTCCAATTGTGTCTAGTCTTTATATTCGAACGGTAATTAGTTCCTGTCGACTTAAAGTAAGAGGGCTTGATGACCGGGCTCAGCCTACCGGTCTGAATAGCATAAGTTGTTTGTTCCGGACCGAGCTTTGGCACCAACTCAGCAAGAAGATCATTCTGGGTCACTGCCCCCGACTTGGCCTGTTCAAGGGCGTCGTCGATAATCTTCAACTCGTGCGGATCCAGCGTTCGGAAGAGTTGAGTCACAGCACCTGTAGCTACGTTTTTGCTCTTTATGGTTACTTTTTTACCAAGCCTGATCACATCGGGTATCACTGGCACTAGACCGGCAACAGCCCAGTAGTTGCCGTCAGACAGATCATCTATAGTGAGAATTATCTCAGTTGGTGTATTGGTAAATTCAAGGATTGTGAGATATACATCAAGACCAGCCGCTGCCGCTTCAAGTGCCAATTCTCGCTCAGCCGCCCTCGCGATCTTCCATGTTTCGAGATCATCGATCACTGTATAGTTCTGTAGCGCGTTCTCCATGAGAACACTCTCGCCAAGTACCCGTTCGAGTTGCATAGCAAGCTCATCCGCGGCCTGGAACGGGTTGAGGTCATCAAGATCGCTGTTGATCTCGATAAATATCGATTCTGTTAATCCATCATCCCAGCCTTTTACTGTTCGACTAGATACTGATATATCTCGTAGACGTATATCGCCCTCGGCACTCTGAAAAGCACCGAGCATAGCCATGTACTCAACCGAATACTTTACTTGAAATGCTGCGAGAAGCTCAGCTGGTAGCAATACGTCATCGAGTGCGTATGCCTCAAGTATCCCCAGTGGTAGCGGATCATCCTCAACTGGCACAATTGTAAATGTTGATCTATCGAATGTATTCCCGTTATCATCAATTGTGCGATAACTGATAGTATTTCCTGAGCTTGAGGTTGACACGATGATGCTATCAGAGTCTGGCATCGCATAATTACTGCCTCTATCGCCGATCAAGACGAAAAGTTGCGGCCGACCATCTACGGGCAAGATTGTGTAGTGTCGATTGGGATCTTGGTCGTACAAAAGAGCATCCAGATTATACTGTTCAGATTCGGGATCAAGAACAGCCGTCCCCACAGAACTTTGTTTAAAAGCTTCTACTACGAGAGATTCTGCCGTTGTACTGTCAAGTGGAGTGACTTGATACTGAAGCGGATAAACGAATCCGTGCGGCGAATGTGGCAGATCCGTAACGGCTGTAATATGCGGAAGAGCCCATACGTCCTCGTCTTGTGGGTCGTCCGGATCTCCTGCATGGATCATGTATGACCCTATAGTTCCAGCCTGAACTATTGACACATCCGTTGTGATGCCAAGCTTGTCATAACCGATTCGCCCAGCAGCATTGCTAGACGTACGAGCTTCAAGAACAAGCGTGCCGACACCGATCTGATTTAGGCTACCTGTCACATACACTGCGGGTATCTGTAATTGCGTACTTCCGAGTTCCCACCGGAAGTGGCACCACTCGTAAATGCCACTACCACCCGAATTCGAGCATGCCTGATACGGATCAATCGGGAAGGTCTCTAGATAGATACCATTAGCATAAAGTGAAACAGAACTGACTCGATCTGAAGGCGTTACTACATTTGACAACGGGTCTTCAATAGCGATTCCGACATCAAGCAATATTGAATTTGTAGCATAATCAATTGACGGTTGCCCATTGACCGTTATCTCGATTTCGGGACGCGCATCCGATACAGGAATCAACCCTTGCATTGGAAGAAAGTCCTGAGATTCGTCGTCCCATACAGCAACATCGATGCTGGGGAAAGTCAATCTCGCTTTATCACTCGCCGCTTGAGTTTCGACTGTCACTTCAAACGATCGATCGCCCACTGAATCGCTGTAAGATAGAGACTCTAACCAGACCGTGATTTCTCCACCCGATGGTGATAAGCCCAGATGGGTAAATGGGATGGCCACATCGTTCGGAATATAAGTTGCAGTGTCAGATTGCGAGATTTCCTCAAGATTACGAATGTCTCCTACATTCTTGGTCCACAATCGGCATGTGCCAGTTTCAGGCAGTGCATATTGATCTGTTTCTGCGTCATAGACC
>WUAK01000409.1 GCA_009827205.1 Phycisphaeraceae bacterium
AGAGCCTGAGCACCTGCGGGTCGGCGGTGTTGGTGTTGATCGTTCCCATCACGGGGCGATCGATACTTCCCATCGCTTCGAACCCGAGCTCCGAGCCGGCCTGCGCCATGTCGAAGATCTCGAGCGCCATCGGGATACCAAGCCCCCGGCGGACATCGGTCTCGACCTCGTACGTGCCGTTGGGCGTGTTGCCCGAGCCATCACCGAGGTCGATGTAGGACGCGAACGCATCGAGACGGAGGTGGCCGCGGTCGAGGACGTAATCCTCAGTCTTCGGTGTTGGAACAATCGGAGAACCGTTATCCGATTTTCTCCATGAGAGGGCCGCGAAGGGGTCCTCGAGTTCGAGGTCCGTTGCCGTGCGCGTGGTAGCCGGGCCGACCGCGTCTGCGTATCCCATGGCCGCGGCGAGCGCCTCACCGAGCGTGGTCCACTGCGCCTCGTACTGGTACAGGCGAACGTCAACGGTATTGGCGTAGGTCCCGTCCGGGGAATCTGGCTCACCAGAAGGCCCTGCCTCAAGCGGTGTGCGGTAGGCACCGACGGCCAGCGGAAGAAGCGCATCGCCAACGCGGAGCGTCTGGCGCCCGGTGAGAATGTCGCGGAACTCTGTCTGGTTGAACTTGGCGGTGATGTAGTTCCCACCATCGTAACTGTTGTTCGTCACGAGGCTCGTACCGATCGAACCCATGAGATCCACGGTTGTATCGCGCGTCAGGACCGGTGTGCCCATGGCTGCAAAGAATTTGGGTCGCACAGTAATCCCTGTGCTCCCAACAGTCATGTTCTGCCAGAGGTCGTTGACATCACGCTCGGCGAGGTCCGTGCCCCATACATCACGGCTATCTTCCACGTCTGCCACAAGACCAAGGTCCTCTGGGAACATGTACTGAACAGAGGTGCCGTCACCGTTCGAGCCCGTGACCTGGGTCCGGTTGGAAAGGATCGGGGAACGGTTGGCGACGGAATACGTGCCACCCGGCACCTGGACAGTTGGTTCAAACACCTTGGCTGGCAACGCACCGACTGGAGTGCCGTCGACGTCGAAGTCGCCGTTCGTTCCGCCAGTGGTGTTCACCGTGTAGTAATCGACGGCGCTGGAACCCGAATTGAAAGTCGAGTCGTCCAGTCGGGAGATGCTGCCCCAGAGAAGAACGCCGATCTGACCGGTGTTGTTGTAGTTCACACCGCCGCCAGGGAGCGGTGAAACCCCATCCGGGCCGGCGCCAAGACCAGTATCATCCGAGAATAGGGCGTTGTTCACATTGTTGCCAAGTGCGAAGGGTGCTTCGAGCGTAGGGAGAGCTAGGCGGCGATCGAGTGAAGCGCGGTTCCCGGGCGCACCCGATCCGATAAGCCCGCCTGCCACAGCGAAGCTCGACGTGTCGCGGAGACGATCGACGAGCATGTCGGTCGCTCGGTCAACGGGCGTGATGGAGGTCTGCGACCAATCGAGCCAGCCCTGTGAAGGGTCGTCGGTGTTGGGCATGTCACGCCAGAGCATGACGACGCGGTTGACATCACTCTGGGCGGCTGGATCGCCGTGGAACATATCGACCACGTCAACCGGGAGAATCTCTGAATAGGAGTTCGAGCCGACCAACCCAGGCGGGTTGCCAAAGCGCTTTGAGAGCTGCTGCAACGGAACGCCGCTGCCGATCTGGTCACTGATCATGGTCTCGAACGCTGTGGTACCCGAACCGATAAGGCTGTTGATACCGACAGCACTCAGACGGCTGTCGATCTCTGCAGGATCACCCGGGTTGGTGGTCCAGAAGACCACGGTTGAGCGGGGCGGCAGGATGAGTGAATTGACTCCCGGAACATCGACAAAGCTATAGAAGTTGTCCGCGAACTCGAGGTAGTAGCGGTCAAGCACGATGGGCGTATCGAACGGGTTGAACATCTGGAACAGGAGCGCCTGGAAGAGGAAGTCCTCGTTCGATGCATCGGAAGCATCTCCGTTGATACTCGGAAGACCGTCGTAGTAATCCAGCGAGGTTCCGTTTGGATCGTTAATACGCTCCCATTCACCGTCGTCGTTTGATCCGCCAGCAAGCGTATCCGCTCCTCCCTTGGCCTTGTCGGCGTACATGGTCATCGAGGAGACCTGACTCAAGAACGGCTGCGGCTCAACCCCGTACAGGATCATCGCGTCGTGCGAGACGTTATCGAGGCCGCTGATCGCGATATGCTGCGGGTCGT
>WUAK01000410.1 GCA_009827205.1 Phycisphaeraceae bacterium
CGATTTCTTCTTCAATCGCTCCTTCCTTAGTATCGCGAGATGGAACTCCCGTAACGTTATCGTTATCGCTGTCAACATCAAGATCAACGATTGGCAGGTAGAAGCTTGCCGTCTTACCACTAGCTGGGTTGCACTCGTGTGAGTCGTAGCACGTTCTTTCGGTGTAACAAGCTAGAACAGAAAGGTTGTCGTCCTGATCATCGACAATAATCAGTGGCCACTTGTCTGAGTCAGCAGAGGTGATTGATGCGCAGTAGCTGAAGTCGTGCTCGCATGAGCTGTCGTAATTCTCGGTACGACCATATTTCACACGAATGTCGTACTTCTTGCCCCGCCTGAGTGGTATCTCGACAACCTGGGTGTTGCTTTCGTCGCTGTAGAAGTTTGCTGTTGCGACAGGGTACTGCTTGCCACTGATAAACATGCTCCATGAACCAGCTCCGCCATTTGAATGGAGCTTGAATCTGACAATCGCCATCCACTCGTCTTCGTAGTCTGACACCAAGAGTGATGGGTCCGTGGGATCAGACCCACCGTTGATTTCTTCCTCGTCGCTTTGACCGTCTCCATCAGAATCAGCCTCGAGCGGATTCGTCGACCAAATCTGTTCCAGAGAGTTGGGGACATTGTCGCCGTCGAGATCCTCATCTCCGTCGAGAGTAGTGTCGCCGTCTGTATCCTCATCATTTGGGTCAAGCAGGATTGCAGCAGCGCCGTTACCGTTTGGGGCGGAAGGGAATGTCGATATCTCGAATAGATCTGTCAGGCCGTCATTGTCAGTATCTGGATTGCACGGATCTGTAAAGTACAGATCGACTTCATCCCCATCAAGCAAACCATCGCCGCCTGAATCCGGATCGAACGGGCTCGTGCATGTCATGTACTGAAGCTCTCGGCCATCGAGCAAACCATCGCCGTCTGTGTCAGGATTGTTTGGATCAGTGGATGAACAGAGCTCTTGGACGTTTGGGGCACCGTCCTGATCTGGGTCAGCGATCAAATAGGCTTCATTGGGACTTTCAGGATCAAGCGGGTCATAGCCGTGACTAACTTCACAGCCATCACTCACACCGTCGTTATCGGTGTCCCAGTCATCAGGCTGAGTCCCTAACCCACCGCAGAAATCTCTTTCTTCGAAGTCAGTTAGACCATCATGGTCAAAATCCATGTGCAAATGATCGAGATCGTCGGGATCGGTCGGGTCATAGCCATGATCGATTTCACAACCGTCATTTAATGTGTCACCATCGGTATCTGGGTTGCAAATATCTGTCCCGTACACCAACTCTCGATCATCAGACAATCCGTCGCCGTCAGCATCGTTTGATAAGTGAGCATTGCATCCATAATGATCTTCATCTTGATCCGGTATTCCGTCGCCATCGCTATCGAGGACAATCGAGAGGAAGGCGAATGTGTACGCGGTGCAGGAATCGATTGTGTACGTCACCTTGACAGGAACCACGACGACTGGTGACGTGTATACAGGATTCGTTGTAGCGACCGTGAAATCTGCGGTGGCCCCATTTGGTACGAATGACGTGACCATGTGCGCGTTATCAAGAATCTCCCAGAGATACGTACCACCTGGAGGCACACCTATAGCCTCAAGTGTGATCGACGCGCCGCCATCGATAAACCCAGAGCCCGCGATGTCCTGGATGAACACAGCGCAGTACACAATGGGAATCGTGACGCTGTCTGAGACATCGTTGCAGTTGGTGCAACGTACCGAGACGACCGCGTGCCTGTCACCCGGGTCGATATCGGGTCCTAGCGGCGGCACAACATAACTGGCGCAGTCGCCTCCTGAGACCCAGCCCGTGGAGTAAGAGGGCGATTCGATCTTCCATTCGAGTACTCCGCAATCTCCCTCTTTCTCCGCGCAGACATCGAACGGAACATCGAAAAGGATGTGCTCTGGGAAGGAGGAGATACTGACATCGGCCTCGCAGCCGCAGTCCGGATCAGCGCTGTCGATGGAGAACTGCCTTGCACGCTGGCCATGATCATCAAGAACCGGCTCGACCGCGCAGCCGCCCGGTCCGCCGGTGCTCCGCCAGCCGTTTCCGAGGATGCCGCTTCGCGCACGGAATCCCTGCTCGTACCACCAATCGGGGATCATCCCTTCTGTCACGGCG
>WUAK01000042.1 GCA_009827205.1 Phycisphaeraceae bacterium
GGCTTGGCTGCTTCGGTGTCATCGTCGTCCTCGTCGGCGTCTTCTTCATCATCAAGAACCAACGCGAACAGCTCGATGAACGCATCGATGCGCTCGAGGAGCAGGTTGTTCAGTTAGAAACCAAGATCGATCAGCAGCGCACCGTTCTCGACGGCATCGCGCTCGAGGTCGGGAGCGTGGTTGAAGTCGGCGGACCATCCAACTAATTCAGTTCGCGCTGGCTGACGTTGTGCTTGTTCGGTCAGAAGCCGTTGTTGACAACAACCTCATCGAATGACAGCTGACCGGGCTTGGGCCAGGCTTCTTTGATGCCCTTGCCGATCGAGATCATGGGGCCCATCACGTGGTCTTCGGGGAGGTTGATCAGTTCGGCGACCTTCTCGATCTCGAAACCGATCATCGGGCACGACTCGTAACCCATGGCCTTCGCCGAGAGCATGATGGTCATCATTGCCATCCCGATCGACCGCTGCGCCTCGTCGCGTTGGAGCCACTCGCGGCCCTCGTGGAACGGGCCCATCCAGTTCACGAGCAGATCCGCGACCTCCGTCGGCGCGTTCTGCCAGTACCGCGATGGATCCTTCTGCCAGGCCTTGGTGTCCGCGGTCATGATGATGAGGACCGAGGCCTCGGTCATCTGGGCCTGATCGTTGCCGACCTCGCGGATCTTCGTACGCAGCTCCGGGTCGCTGGCGACGACGAAGCGCCAGTGCTGGATATTGAACGACGTCGGTGCCTGCATCGCCGCCTCGAGGATCTTCCTCAGGTCCTCGTCGGGCATGACAAAGTCTTGGTCGTACGCCTTCATCGAGCGGCGGCCGTAAATCGCGTCGAAGGTGTCCATGTCTGCTCCTAGTTAGGTTTCTACCGGATTGCTCTAAGCGAGCGTATCTAGAGCGAAAGTAAAGTGCACGTTGATACGGACTAAAAGTCTGCAGTCATGACGATTGAAATAAAATTTCACTGGTAAGAGAGACTGATACATAATTAGTCATACAGCTTTCATCGTATCATTTGTCGAATTCTATAGATCTGCTACCAAGCACAGCACCCGTCAATTCGATGAGCGATACAGAAACATCGCCCCATAGTGTCCTGCAACAAGTCATCATTTCGCAATACTTGAGCCCATGGCATACACGGAAGCCAACTGCCCACTACAGGGGATGTTCGTGCACGGCTTGAATCGCATTAGTGTGATACCCCAGCGTATGGATTCAGGCTCAACGAGCTCAATATGTAAAAAAATGCAATCCCAATCTCGCTTTCTGCAATAATATTGATAGGAATCTGTTTATGCATACAGAATCCTGTTCTGTGTCGGTCAATGGATTCTTGTCTGAAGGTGGAGAGTGAATTGTGCCTAGTAATATTTCAATAATACTTACGGTCGTGATTGGTATCTTTGTGGGATTAACGGCCCTCTTCATCAAAGCTATCATGGATCCTTCCGAGACATTCACATCTTGGCATTTGGCCGGAAGTATCGCGGTTGTTTTGATCACAACTATACTTACGGTATCGATCCGGCTGTCGTATCACGTTCTATCTGAACTATGGATATTTACTGAGAGTGGGCTGCACATCCGGATTGATGAAACAGACATGGATGTTCTCGCGGCGACAGTCGTTGCCAAACCCATCAGGAGCTTAGTAAGAGAGGTCATGAACAAGGCGAATAGTCCCTCCCAACAGCGTACCGTTGCAAATGTGATCAAACTCCAGAGCGATCATCAGCGGAAACAGGCCGAGAATGAAGGGCGCATTCGATTATTTACTTTGGTCCCGATGCATCACGATGCAGAAGACGCCGCTACCGAGACACAATGGGCCGACATCGGCACGCAAACATATCGAGCATTGCTGGACGAACTCAGGCCCGGTGACAAGGTGTATGCCACCGCCTTTACAAACTCAAGATATTGGTGGGCCAGCGGGGTAGTTGGTGAGCCATTCTTCAACATCAATGCAGATGCAGCGTTCAGAAAGGTTGAACTCCACCGGATATTTGGAGTGAATCACAGTACCTGGAACGCCGAATCGATCCCCAAGAGTGAGTGGGACGAAACGCCAAGTAAGAGAGAGATCATCGAACACAACGCGAAGTTGCCCCATTCAGTGGTAAGCACAATCGATTACTCACTATTCGAAGACTCCGAATACAACTCCCTCGGTGCATCAGACATACGCGACATGATGATTATCTGTGATGGAGACAAGCCGAAGATCGCGATCGAATGGGACGTCGATAAGCGTACAGGCAGCGTTGCCGGGGCGTACTTGATTTTCGGGGCGTCAGAATTGGTGAAGTTGAAGACGGCGTATGACAAAATCAAGGCAAAGGCAACACTCGTAGAACTCGGTAATGATGTGACTCATTACTCTGAATATATTGAAGCCAAACAGGGTATGGCCGAGACGCTTTCAAATGCGGGATAAGATGGCATCAGCGAATCTCGCAGTCGCCGATTTGTCCATATCGAGAAAGAGGCAGGGCTCGACCAATTCGATCTCAATAATCTTTGGAGTGGAATCAAGCTGAATAAGATCGACGCGTGCATAGCACGCCTCCTCTGCGTCCATATGGCGGATGGCCTCTCGAGACACATCAAGTTCAGTATCACTTGGTTTATAAACTTCCTCTGAACCGCCGTGAAAGTATTGGCTTCGAATGTCGCCTTCTGCGGGTACTTTGCGGACCGCATGACTGAACACATTGTCGAAATAGATCAATGAGGCTTCGCCATCTTGACGAATTGACGGAATGAAGGGTTGAAGAATTACAGGCAGGGCGTCTTTGTATTCTTCTGCAATGTCCGTGGGCACGGCTCGAGATACCATGCGCAGACCCTCTGCAGAGGCCCCCAACTCGGGCTTGATTATTACTCCCTGTTCCCAATCCTGTATCGCTTCATCGATCCTTCCAGGTAGGCTTTCAAGATTCGTGACGGGTCTAGATTCAATCAGAAAAGGATTGGATTTGTCGTAGAGATACCTCTTCGACATACTCCGTTGAATCAGTTCGAGAGGATTGATCAACTGACTGCACTCGTCGACATGCTCTAGCCACGATTTGAACGCCTCGATGTGGCGCTGATAGTCCCAAGTTGATTTAATGACAACCGCATCGAAACGGGCCCAGTCGATGGTCTCATCGTTCCAAATTACTGGCACAGCTTTCCACCCTCGATTATCTAACTCGTCGAGAATAGAACGATCATGCTCAGGCAGGTAGATCTCTGCCCTGCTTGTTGCAAAGGCAATGTTACCTGTATTGGCTCGGCTCACAGATTCCCCCGCCTCTCCTGCTCCAGCTCCAACGCCTCGAACAGCGCCTTGAAGTTGCCCTTGCCGAAGCTCTGGCTGCCGTGGCGGCTGATGATCTCGAAGAACAAAGTCGGGCGGTCCTGCAGGGGCTTGGTGAAGAGCTGAAGCAGGTAGCCCTCGTCGTCGGCGTCCACGAGGATTCCCAGATCCTTGATCATCTCGTGGTCTTCCTTGACGGGCTCGTGGCCGTTCTCGGTCAGCATCTTGTTGACGCGGCCCCAGACCTGCTCGTAGTACGTATCGGGCAGGCTCAGGAAGTCGACGCCCCGGTTGCGGAGCGCAGCGACCGACGCGAGCTCGTCATCAGTTCGCAGGGCCAGGTGCTGAACGCCCGGGGTCATGTCGTGCCACTCGAGGTACTCGAGGATCTGGCTCTTCTTCTTGCCCTCGGCGGGTTCGTTGATGGGCATCTTGATGAGGTGGTTACCCGAGGCCATCACCTTGGACATGAGCGCCGAGTACTCGGTCGAGATGTCCGCATCATCGAAGTGCTTGAACATCTTGAATTCCATGACGTTCTCATACCACTCGACCCAGTAGTTCATTTTGCCCTCTTCGACGTTGCCCACGCAGTGGTCGACGTACTTGAGGCCCGCAGGGTTCTTGCGGTTGTATTCGTTGACGGGCGAGTCGATGGGCTTGAAGGTGGGCATGAAGGGCGCGCCCTTCTTGATGCTGGGCAGGTCGTAGCTGCCGGTCCGGCTGACGAACGTGTGGATCGCGCGGCCGTAGGTCTTGATCGATGCGACGGTGACCGTGCCTGTCTCGTCGCTGAGCGTACGTGGATCCTGCGCGGACTCGGCGCCGTTGGCGACCGCCGCCTTCCAGCTCTTCTCTGCGTCGAAGACGGTCAGCGCGATGTCCTTGACCCCGTCGCCGTAGAGCTTGATCTCCTCGGCGGCGGGGTGGTCCTTGGTGAGCGGGGTGGTGAGCAGGAGTCGGATGTTGCCCTGCGTGAGCAGGTAGTCGGCTTCCTCGCGGGAACCGGTCGTCAGGTCGGCGACCTGGCTGATCTCGAAGCCGAAGGTGTGGGCGTAGAAGTAGGCCGCCTGCTTGGCGTTGCCTACATAGAAGCGAACGTGATCAACGTCGATGAGCGCAAGGGGATCCGTTGCCAGCTGCTGGCTGGACTGTGTCGCGGCGGTGGTCACTTCGATGTCTCCAAATCTTGGGCGGATAAAGGGAGCCCAGGTCCCGCAGTACATTGTACGCGATGAATTGGGACTCAGGTCACGGTTCTGGACCGGCAAAGTCAAGATTTGACGATCGGCTCGGCCTTTTCGTAGTGGTCAGTAAAGGGCCTTAGGAGGGCGGAATCGAGCGCAACAAAAAGCGGGGGCCTGAAGCCCCCGCTCGTGCGTTCAGGTTGTCTGCTTTAGGCTTACTCGGATTTGAGCTTTGCGAGCAGCTTGAGGATTTCGATGTAGAGCCAGACGACGGTGGTCAGGATGCCGAAGGCACCGATCCACTCGTAGTACTTGGGCAGCCCGCGCTGGACACCGTCGTCGATGAATCGGAAGTCGAGCAGGAGCATGATCGAGGCGAGCACGACGACGAAGATGCTGAATCCGATACCAATAGGGCCGTCCATGTAGTCGACGCGTGGAATCGTGCCGGCTCCAAAGATCATGTTCACGATGAACGACGCGAGGTAGTAGAACATCACGCCGGCGACCATGACACCCACGACCTTGGTGGCAAAGTTGCCAAGCCGGAGCACACCAGAGGCGTACCCGAAAAGCATGGCGCCTGTGATCGCAAGGCTAAGTCCGGCGGCTTGGCCGATCATGGTGTAAGCAGCGGTATCACCCCCAACCTTGCTCGCAAGGGGCGAGTAGAAAACTATCGCGACAGAGATCGCTGCGACAAACAAGCCTTCTGAGAACGCAAAGATCGGGACCACGAAGGACGAGATCTGAGGCTTCTTGAGCATGATGATGGACGCGACCAGGCCGCCGATGAGTGAACCGATCATCGTCGGCATGATCAGGCCTGGGTTGTTTCGGTACATATTGAAGCTAAACGCCGCGGTGACGATGGTGATCGCCAGCAGGTAGAGGGTCTTCCACGCTGTGCCCTGGACACTCATGGTCTTGGGTTTGCTTTGGGCACTGCTTAGGGCGCCCATCCAAGACGGGGCCTCCTGATAGGTCGAGCTGTTGAAAACCGGATTGCTTGTCCGCATCGCGGGCTACTCCTGTGTCATGTTGAGCCGTACGGGCTCGTGGTTGCAGAGTGTAAATCTCCCACCCTGTATCGGTCTTATTTGTTCCCAGCGAATCACAGTTTCTGTTCGGATTTCTGACACCCTGGCACAAATCCGACGGGGGAGTTCCGAGATTTCATGCGATCCTGATCTCTCAGGCCTGCTTTTGAAACATCAGGCCCTTGTTTGGGTAGGGTGGGACTTTCCAGCAGAGACCACGTGAGCGCCGATGGATAGACTTGGGGCCCAGCGTCGGACGCGCGGCCCGACACCATGGATGAGTTCGCTTTGTGCGGACGTCGGGTTCGCAAGTTACGATCGGAGAAGCGGAACGGAGTTCCTGCCGATCGGACGTCGGAGATTCGCCTTCATGAGCAGGACTGCTCCTGATACTGACACAAAGCCCCGCACTGCCTCACTTGCTTTCGGGCCTTACGAGCTCGTGCGAGAGCTGCGCCCCTCTGGAGCGATCGAGCGCCACCTCGCTCTTCACCCCGAGCTGCTGACGCACCACGTCGCTTACCGCTTCCGCTTTGGAGCAACCAAGGCCGAGCGTCGCCGCTTCCTCGATGCAGTTGAGAAGGCCGCGGCTCTGAACATCCCGCACACTCTCCGCGTTGAGCAGTTCTCGCTAGCGACTCCGACGGAGGCGTGGGTGATCTCGCCCTATACAGGAAACCACGACGGCCTGATGCTGCTGAGCGACCTGCTCGCGGTGAAGGGCGGTCAGATGGAGTCGCTCGAAGTCACACGCGTGCTCAGTCAGCTTCTCGAAGCAATCGCAGAAGCCCACGACGAGGGCGTTATTCATGGACCGCTCTCGATCAATGAGATCCATGTTGACCGCAGCGGTTCGCTCGACATCGAGCTTTACGGTGTGAAAGCCGCGATCATCGATGATTATGACAGCGAAGAGCTCGCCCGCGAGGAACTGCGCTCGATCGTGTCTCTCGCGTATCACCTGTTGACCGGCGTGGCTGCAGACAACGAGATGTACATCGAGCCGACCAAGCTCGTTACCAAGCTCGATACGCAGTGGGACGCGTTCTTTGCTGATGGCCTCGACCCGGCCGCTGGGTTCGAGAGTGCGTCTGAGGTATTGGCCGCTGTACCTGGCCGCCGGACGACACCGAGCACGCCCGAAATCAAAACCCGCAACGTCACATCGTTTGGGTTTGGGCGAAAGAAGAAATCGCAGGCCGATCAGGCCCGCTGAGTTCTGATGTATTGAATAACTTGGTTGCTTAACCACCCTCGCCGCTTGCGGGTGGTTCGGTATCTGCATCCGTGACCGTAATGATCGAGTTGAGCATGTCTTGCTCGCTCGAACTCAGGACATTGCCAAACCGTTCCAGTGCAACCTGGGCAACCACTTCAGCGTGGGGTTCCGTGCCGATCAACTCAAGAGCTGAGATCCACGCGTCGGGTGATGCACCGGCGTCGATTGCCTCGTCGATCCTGTTAAGCCAGAGATAGGCAATCGTCTCGTTCAGTGCCACATTTGCAGCGACCTCTTCGGACGGACTATCTGATACCGATTGCAGAGCGTTTAGCGCGTCAGCGGGGCGAGCCAACTCGAGGTTGGTTTCTGCAAGCAGGACCATCGCCTTGTCAATCGCTTCTTGCTCAGCGGGTGTCGTTGCCACCCGGCTCATAGTGGAGAGGATCGTGTTTCGAAGCTCAGCGTCGGGTTCGTGGACTCGCGCTGCTTCGAGTAGATAACGAGGTTCGAGCGATCTTGCTATTGCGAGAACACCAGCCCGTCGCTGGTTGTCGGTGGGTGCTAGAGATCGAACGAGAGCATATCCCTGCGTGTTTCGACGGTGACTAATCGTCGCGGTCACGGCTGCTTGATACAGGCTAGGGTCGCGTTCCGCTGCTGAGATGATACGGTCAAAGAACTCGGGTCGACGTGAAAGCTCCGAAGCGGCGGCGATCTGTAGATCGCGTTTACTACCTGGTTCGAGCAGCGCAGCGACAGCTTCTCGGTCATCGTCGGTGCCCATCCGCACGATCAGGCGAACCCCTTCGGGTGTCAGGCGGTTCGGGCCCGCCGCGCGAAGAGCGCCGGCAACCCGTCTGCGATCAGAGGGTGAAGTCAGCAAGCCCTCATCATCCAACGCGAGGAGGAGCTTGGATGATGCATCGCGGGTCGCGGCACCAAACTCGAGCCATCGCAGCGCTGGTGAGATTACCGCCACCCCAGGCCAGCGCGCAGAGGCGCTCAGGATTGCAGCGGCAGCAACTGGAGAGGTCTCTCGTACGAGCGCCTCGGTCACGGGGACGCCGGCGTCACGAGGCGAAAGCGTACTGATGAGCTTCGCCGCTTCTGCACGGACTTCTGAAGTATCGTGTTCGAGCAATTCGATTGCGGACTGGCCAACTACCTCGTCGAGTTGGTTACCTTGCGAAAGTTCGCGGTAGATGAGTTCGATAGCCAAATCTCGAAGATCGCCGTCAATCAGAAGGAGTTCTGCGAGCAGCGGGCTTTTGTCTTGGAAAGGCGCGACCATATAGAGTCTGCGAAAGCCGTCTACTGCTCGAGTTGTTGCGTCGTCTTCACTCACTGCAAGAGATTCGATCCGAAGTGTCAGGCCTCGAAGAAGTTCGTCGCGCCATTGCTCCGGCTCGAGATCTTCTCTGTCTTTGAGCCAAGTGCGCCATGCTTCACTGTCAGTGCCGATATCGCTCCGACCGGACATGCGGATGAGGGCGTCAATTGAAGCTTTCGAGACTTCGGCGGCTTGGAATGGCGCAGAGTGATTGACGAGGACGCGAGCAGCTTCCCAAGTCCCGACTGACGCGAGCGCGAGCAGTGCTTGTGGTCTGATCTGCGGATCGCCGCGGGCGACGAGTTCAATGATGGGTTCTTCGAAATCGATATGCACCATCGGTCGCGCAGCGATTGCTATGAGCAGAAGACGCTGAGCGATTGGATCGTCAGAGTTCGGGTCGAGGATCCTGATGAGCATTCGGCGCTGACGGCCTGAGAGTTCGTTCTCTTGGAGCAGGACTGATGCCGCGTCGAGACGAGCGGCTTCAGATGCCGTTGGTGTCGTAAGCACATCCAGGGGGGCTGTCTGGGCTTCAACCGTCCCTGACAAGAGTGTCAACGCACATGCAGTGAGCGTCACCAACGACCGAAAACGCGGGTTGTGGGTGGCTCTGAGGTCCAAGATTGCTCCATAGTTCGTGTGCGGGTGTGTATTTCTGTTCTTCGGGTCAACACACTCGGTTGGACGATACTATTCTGCAGACGAACGCGGGTCGCTGACAATTAGTCGGCTTGCCGCGAGAAGTATGGTTGATGTTGGGGTCTTGGGATAATGGACCTGCCATGAACGACTGGCATGATGCCGAAGAACAGGTTGAGAGGGCTCATGAGCTCTATGAGGCCGGCCGATGGGACGAGGCCGAGGCGGCGCTACGCCAAGCGCTGGCGGTAAACCCATTTCAAGCTGAGTGGCAGTTCAACCTTGGCCTGACTCTTGAGGCAGCTGGCCGACTCGATGACGCGGTCAAGGCTCTAGAAACTGCATTTGAGCTATCAGAGGAAACCGATCCTCAGTCAGCCATGATCCTGGGCGCTGCGCTCATAGATCTAGACCGTGTAGAAGAAGCAGTTCGCTGGCTGGAAAGAGCACTCGAGCTCTCACCTTCGAATCTCGACGCGCATGTTCACCTGATCGATGCGTACTCGCTGCTTGAGCGTCATGAGGACGCAGAGCTGCATTTCTACATGGCGCTGCAGTTAAATTCACAACACGCTGGAGCTCACGCGGCTCTTGCAGAGTCGCTTCTGGATCGGAAAGAGTTTGATCGTGCGGTTTGGTGTCTTCGCGAAGCCTCAAGGCTCGATCCCTCGATCCCGCGTATCCACGCCAGACTCGCGCGGGCATATGGAGAGACAGGAAGGCTTGAACGCGCACGCCAGCTCTACATGCGTGAACTGCGACAGAGTCCCGGTGATATCGAATCGATTGTTGATCTTGGGCGACTGCTCATTGATATGAACCGCTTCGCCGAGGCGGGAGAGAAACTCCGTCGTGCTCTCGAGCTTGAACCCGATCACACCGAGGCTCATATGAGTCTTGGTGAGCTTTCGGTCCTCACAGGTGAACGAGATCTCGCGAGGCGGCACTTTGATGTTGTTGTCAGACTCGATGCGAATTACGGCGGGGCAAGGCGCAGGCTTGCGTCGGTTCTGCTTGAAGATCGACGGCGTGGAGATTCGGATCGAGCGGCGGTATTGCTTCGCGAGGAGTCGTCTTTGGTTGAACAGACGCCGGATAGTCTTTCAACAGACGAGCTCGATGAGCTATTTGGTTTGCTGATGGATGGCGGGTTGTTGAGCGAGGCTCGCAAAGTTGCAGAGCGTCTCATCGAGCGCAAGCCTTGCGATGCATCGAGCCATCACAGCTTGAGTGTTGTCCAGTTCGGGTTGGGCATGGTTGCTGAGGGGGTATCTTCCTCGCGGAGAGCGCTCCGTATTAGGCCCAACTACGTCGCACCGATGCACAACCTCGCGGTCGCACACCTAAGACGTGGTGAGATCGCTCGATCTCGCTACTGGGTGAAGCAGGGGCTCTTGCTTGATCCTGAAGACCGCGGCCTCAGACGTTTGAGGACATACCTTCGTGTACACACGCTTCGTGTGGTGGCTCAAAATATCGGGCTCTTTACGCGTAGCTCAAGGCGCGTCTGAGTCTCCGCGGATTAAACGATCCGCCTCCATCACATCTTTGTCGCCTCGGCCTGAGCAGTTGATGACGATGTGCCTGTCGTCGTCCATCTGTTGCGCTCTGACAAATCCTTCCGCGATGGCGTGAGAAGTCTCAAGAGCAGGGATGATTCCCTCTGTCCGTGCGAGGAGTTGATAGGCGTCGAGTGCCTGCTGATCACCGACGCTTGTGTATCTCACACGCTTTGTGTCATGCCAGTATGCATGCTCTGGGCCCACGCCCGGGTAGTCGAGGCCGGCAGAGCAAGAATGGACATCGGCGGTTTGCCCAAAGTCATCCTGTAGCACGTAGCTCAGGGAGCCGTGTAGAACGCCAGGCTGGCCGAATGTGAGGGGGGCTGCGTGGTCGCCTTGTTTTTGTGATCGGCCCCCAGCTTCGACTCCGGTGAGCGCGACGTCGTCTTCGGCAAAGTCGTAGAAAATGCCCGCAGCGTTGGAGCCTCCGCCGACACATGCTATGACCTCGTCGGGTAGACGTCCGATTGCACGCGTGCACTGCTCCTTGCACTCGCGTCCGATGACACTCTGGAAATCACGGACAATCATGGGAAACGGGTGCGGGCCCACTACCGAACCGAGTATGTAGTGGGTGGATTCAACCGAGCCCATCCAGTCACGCATGGCCTCGTTCGTGGCGTCTTTCAGTGTTCTGGAGCCCGAATCAACAGGCACGACCTTGGCTCCCATTGCACGCATCCGGATGACGTTGAGATTCTGACGCCTCACGTCCTCGGACCCCATGAAGACTTCGCATTCAAGCCCGAGGTGTGCTGCGGCGGTAGCGGAAGCGACGCCGTGCTGACCAGCGCCGGTCTCGGCGATGATCCGTTTCTTACCCATGCGTTTGGTCAGCAGGCCCTGGCCTAGCGTGTTGTTGATTTTGTGTGCGCCTGTGTGCGCAAGGTCTTCGCGTTTGAGCCAGATCGTCGCACCCTTGCCGGGACCGGCTTGTGAGCGTGCGAGGCTGGTCAGGCGCGATGCTCTGTAGAGCGGTGTCGGCCTTCCGACGAACGTGCGGTTGAGCTCGCTCAGTTCATTCCAGAACGAGTCGTCTGATTTCGCTTCGTCGTACACGCTTGCGAGTTCATGCAGAGCCGCGGAGAGGGTTTCGGGTACGAACACGCCCCCGAACTCACCGAAGTAGCCCCGGTCGTCGGGTTGGTTTCGAAACGCTGCTTGCTGCGGATCTGTGCGGGTCATGATGTACCTTAGTCACTGGCCTGGGCTTCACGCTTGTATTCGCGGTTTGCCCTTTGCGCGACTCGGACTCCTGCAGATTCATTGATCGGCAAGAGCAGTATAAATCCAACCACAAAGAAGCCAGCTAGCAGGATGAGCGCGTTTGTGTCGCCCAGCCCGGCCTTCACGAGGCCAAAGCTCAGGACGCCAATTGCCGCGGCAAGCTTGAATGAAACAGCCCAGAGCCCGAAGAACTCGGCGGCTTTGTGCCTGGGGGTAAACCTAGCAACCATCGACCTGCTCGCGGTACCCGTACCTCCGAGTCCGAAACCAATCCCGTTGCCGATCACCCAGAGGAGCCATTCGGGCAGGCTGCTGCTCGCACTCAGAATTGCGAGCGAGGTAGTGCTGAGAATCCAAACAACGAGGTAGATCTGGATTGTCCGTTTGGCACCGATCCGGTCCTGAAAGAAACTCGTTCCAGCGGACGCGATGCCGGCAGTAAGGGTGATCTGCGCAACAAAGAGAACCAGTTGCGTGTCAGCGAACCCGAACTTTCGGGCCAGGATCGAGGCGAACGCGATGACGGTCTGGATCCCAAACGCGTAGATAAAGAAAGCGATCAGGAAGAGTCTGAGTTGGCGGTATTGCGCCGCGTTCTGGAGCGTCTGG
Organism: Phycisphaeraceae bacterium; assembly: GCA_009827205.1. Taxonomy (GTDB): domain Bacteria; phylum Planctomycetota; class Phycisphaerae; order Phycisphaerales; family UBA1924. Next base: position 12,126 of record WUAK01000042.1, read on the forward strand.
CTCACCCTGGCGAACGCATCTGCGATCACGTTCTCCCTCAGCCTGACAATCGGGCGCTTGTGTTCTCTGAGGATGATCGCAGATGGGATCATTCCAAGTAGGAACCAGATGCCGGCGAAGAGGAAGAGCGGTCTCCAGTTTGAGACGTCCTTCAGGTCGAAGATCAGCATCGCTGCGAATGTGAATGCGAGCAGGCACAGCGCGCCGACATACCCCATGGTCCAGCCGATGGCGCTGACCCGTCCGATGTTGCGTTTGTTGGCAACATCGGTCAGGAACGATGCGAGTGTGTTCTCGCCGATCTGGTACATGAAGTTGGCCGGGATGTAGAGCAGGGCTGCGAGCCAGATCATGTCGGGTTTGACCAGCGCCAGGCCGCAAGTTCCCGCGATGCAGCCCATGCCCGAGAGCATGAGCGTTTCTTTGCGCCAGCACCTGGCATCAGCGATTGCTCCGATGATCGGGGACGCGAGCACAACGAGGAACATGCTCGAGGAGAACAGGATCGCCCAGAGACGATCACCCTGCGATTCGTCCGCGACCACGATTTCCTTGAAGTACACCGCGAACAGCAGGGTGTTGATGAGGAGGGTGAACGACTGGTTCGCCAGGTCAAACATGCCCCACGCCCAAACTTCTTTCGGGTTGGGCAGTCCAGCGAACGGGTTGAGCCTGGAGAGAACGCTCATCGGCGGGGAGCATACACGCCCTAGAGCAGGTGTTTCTTGAGAAAGTCGACCTGAAGCGTTTTGGCTTGGCTGGCGACCTTACCGAACCCTGCGTGCTCAGACGGTGCACCGGTCTCAGGCCAGGTGACGAGCTCGATCATCGACGGGTCGGCGTGTTGTTCTTCGTAGATGTCTATCAGCCGGTTTAGAAACACCCTCATACCTTCGAAGGGAACCACCTCATCGGCTTCAGAATGCAGCACGAGCATCGGAATCGGATGGAAACCCTGCATGTGCTGCATCGGGTCGATCCGGGCGACGTCGCTGGCGTTGTGCTTACTTGGCCAGGCTCGGCCTGTTGTGAGGGTGGGTTCGTAGAGTTCGGCGAGCCAGCCAGTCGTTGACTCCACGGCAGCGCACTTGAACTTGTGTGCATCGCAGAGTCGGCGCAGCGTGGCCATGCCTCCCGCGGACATTCCTCCTATGCCGACTCGTGTGCAATCGAAGAGGTGTGCATCATCACGCTTCTTCAGTGCTTCAAGGACAGGGTCGATTTCATTGACCATCTGCTCAAGCACATCCGGAGTATCGTCCGGGCTGTGACGAGGCGCATCGGATCGTTCGCCGTGACCCGGGAGATCGATCGCTATCGCGGCGATACCCGCTCTGATCCACCTGAGGTATCGTCCTGGATCGAGTTCTTTGCTGACTGTCCGGCCGTGCATCCAGAGCATAACGGGGGCGGGTTTGTCCCAATCTGGGTGTGCGACGAGAGAGGGGACATCCGCGAGAGTCGTGAGACGTGCTTTCTCGCTCAGCGCGCTCGGGAACATCTTGAACCGTGGTTCGATATCGCGATGTGACTCCATCACAGCGACAGCTTCTGTCCCGGCTCGATCAAC
>WUAK01000411.1 GCA_009827205.1 Phycisphaeraceae bacterium
GGTTTCGAGGATGCGAGCCCACCCTTCGATACGGCCAAGGCGTTTGAGCTTGTTTTCGAAGCGGCGCAGAAATCTGAAACAACGGTGATCAACGCCGAGCAGTCGGCGGCCGAGACGCTTGCAAAGGCTGTTGGCTCGGTCGAGGACGCCGGCGAGATCGCCGCGGAGCTTGCCGAGTACGACCTTGTCCGCGCTTCTGGCGACAGCGACGAGCTTCTCGAGCAGGAGATCCAGATCCGTGAGATGATCGAGGCCGCCGGCGGAGAGGCCGGGGATGCGATCATGGCAGCCCGCGCCGAGCGCTGGGAGGCCCATATGAAGGCCCGCTCGCTCTCAGAGGAGTACGGCGGGAAGCTCGCGGCGTTCCAGGCAGCCCCAGAGGTGTACGAGACTCGCATGCGTTTCGATGCGATCAAGGACGCGATCCGCTACCTGCGTCTGTACATCCTCGATGAGGACTCGAAGAAGCACATCAGGCTCGATCTGATCGACCAGTACCTCGGTTCGAGCATGTTTGATCCGCAGAATGAAGGTGACATGTAAGCATGATGCAGACACTCAAGAAACCCGTGTTCTTTGTGCTGACCTTCCTGGTCGTGATCTCGCTGGCGGCGTTCAGCTTCACGTACACCGTGAAGTACAACGAGCGCGCTGTCGTGACGAGCTTCGGTTCCGCCGATGAATCCGACCTGAAGACCGAGGCGGGCCTGAAGTTCAAATGGCCCTACCCGTTCCAGGCCGTGACGAGCTACGACACACGGAATCAGATCGTGACCGCGGTCGGCACACAGCAGCAGACCGCCGACGACCGTCAACTCGTGGTCGAGTCGTACGCGATCTGGCGCGTGAGCGACCCGCTCGCGTTCTACACCAAGTTCTCCAACGCCGGACCGAACGAGGAAGACCACTACGCACAGGCATCACGCACTGTGCGTTCGAGCCTCAACTCAGCTATCTCTGAGACGAGCCGCTTCCGAATGGATCAGCTCTTCTCGGCCCAGCCCGGCTCTTCTCGTCTTGGAGAACTCGAGGACGCGATCCTCGCGGTCGTTCGCGACGACGCGAGCGAGGGCGAATCGAGCACCACATTCGGCATCGAGATCGTCGACGTGGGTATCAACCGCATCCGCCTCTCGGAGCAGAACTCTCAGGACGTCATCGAACGGATGAAGGCCGACAGGCAGAAGCTCGCAAACGAGACGATTAGTGCGGGCGAAGCGTCGGCGCAGTCCATCCGCTCCCGCGCGGACAAGGACGCTCAGCGGATCCGCGACTTTGCGAACCTTCAGGCCGCGGAGCTCAGGGCCGCGGGCGATCTTGAGGCTGGGCAGTACATCGCCGCGATGCAGGAGAGCCCAGAGCTGGCGACGCTTCTGGAGGAACTGCAGTTCATCCGCGACGCGTACTCCAAGCAGATCACGCTCGTGCTCTCTGGGGCGCCGGGTTTCCGGATGCTCCAGCCCTCCGTGATCGAGAAGTTCATTGAGGCCGGCGAGTCTGGCCAGGAGAGCGGCGAGTGAGCGACGAGCGTCCCGATCAGAACACGCCGGTTGAGCCGCACGCCGACGAGTCGCGCGGCGCGGCCTCGGTCACGCTGAGGTCCTCAGATGACACGGGCGACACGGGTCTCCTGCTGGACCGCGCGAACCGCTCAGCGCTCGATGCACTCCGCATCGCCTACCTGATCATGACCTGGATCATGATCGGGCTCGTTGCCCTTTTCCTGCTCAGCGGCTTCCAGTCCGTGAACGAGGGTGAGCGGGCGGTGAGGCTCCGCTTCGGACAGATCCAGGACTCGAACCTCGGGGCTGGTTTCCAGTTCGCATTCCCGCCGCCCATCGGAGAGCTGATCAAGATTGAGATCGGTCAGCAGACGCTGCGCGTCGACGAGGCCTTCTACCCGAGGCTCGACGAACGCCAGCGGGCACAGACGATCGAACAGCTCGCCCAGCGCGGCGGGTTCCGCAGCTACAACCCCTCGGAAGACGGGTCACTCATCACCGCTGACCAAAACCTGGCGCACGCGAAGTGGCAGGTGATCTATGAACGCTCCGCGCCCTCCGAGTGGCTGACACACGTCGACAGAGACTTCGAGCTCGAGCAGGAGATCATCCGCCTGAGCGTTGAGCGCGCTGCGGTCCGCGCGATCTCCGAGATCACGATCGATGACC
>WUAK01000412.1 GCA_009827205.1 Phycisphaeraceae bacterium
ATGGGAACTCAACCCGAATGGGTTGGGCGAGATTACGCTGGACTTCTCCACACAGGTTGGCCGCCGCTACTTCGTTGTTGTCCGTGGCGCTGATGGGGCGGTATCCCAGGGCGGTTACAACGTCGAGATCGATTACAACCCTGAGGATGACCACGCCGACATCGGTGATCTCCTCGAGGGCACGTTTATCAACGTTGTCCCGAGTACGGGCGCTGGTTCCGAGACGGGCATCCTTGAGCAGAGCAACGACTCCGACCTCTTCGTGTTCGGCGTCCCGGCCAACGGACCGGTCGATATCTCGCTCGTCTGGAATGCAGAGCCAGGTGCCACGTTCGAGCTTCAGATCTTCGATATCGACGGCAACACGTTCGATGTCGACGGCGACATGATGATCGACACCTACACAAGCAACTCGGGCTTCCTCGCGATTCCGCAGTTCAACGCCGTCGCCGGCGAGATCTTCTACGTCGCGGTGCTCGGCCCAACCGCCTCGCGCATCAACTACACCATCAACGTCAACACGGGCCTCGTCGACGATCACGCCAACGACGGCGCGTTCAACCTCGCAACCGTCATCCCACTCAGCCTCGAGACCGGTGATGGAAGTGAAATGGGCAGACTGGAAGTCGATGATGACACCGACCTCTTCACCTTTGATGTGCGTGACAACGGGACCGTGACGGTTGACCTCGTCACGGGCACCATTGAGACGCCTGTGTTCAGGGTGTACGACGCATCGATGACGCTGATCGGCATCACGCAGATCGATGCCGACACGATCGAGTTCGTTAACTCCGCAGGTCCTGACGCGACCTACTACCTCTCGATTGGTTCGACCTTCCCGGGTGTCCGCACGGGCACCTATACCGTCAATGTTGACGGGCCTCCGGTCTCGCCTTCGCCAGATGATGACCACGTCAACATCGGGAACCTTGCCGGGGCGACGTTCCTCACGGCCAACGCAACCAACGGCAACGCGAGCGACACCGGTATTCTCGATGTGGTCATCGACAACGATCTCTTCCGCTACGACACAATCGGACGTGGCGAGATCTTTGTTCAGGTCGTCTCGGGTGATTCGCCCGTGCCTGACTTCACCGTCCGCATCTTTGACAGCGCCGGCAACGAGCTCACCGAACTCGCTGACTCCGAAGGCGTCGCGGGTGTTATGGGTGTCACCGCTGCGACGAACTTTGTGTCTGCCGCGGCTGGCCAGACCTTCTATATCCTGGTTGACTCGACCGACGACATGTCGACGGGCAACTACTCGATCATCGTCGACGGCCCCGCCGCCTCGACCCGCACGTACTACCCCGAGGGCTTCGCCAACGCGGGCATCCATGAGTTTGTCTCACTGGCGAACCCGAACGACGAAGCAGTCAGCTACAGCATCACGGTCTACTACGCGGACGCGGGCCTCGGCTCCGCGGTCGTGGCGACCGGTGTTCTCGACGCGGGTGCACGCGGCGGTGCGACTCTCTCATTCGGCGCAGACATCGACAACGACGGCAACGCGGACTTCGCCCCTGGCATCATCGCCAACGAGGCGTACGCGATCGTCGTCGAGTCAACGCTACGGATCGGTGCGAGCCTCAGCCACTACGACAACAACCTGGCGACCAACGGTGCAATCGGCGAAGCGTTCAGCGACGCAACAGCCAACCGCTGGGACTTCCCGGATGTCTCCCGTAACCCGGGCGTCACCGAAGAATTCCTCGTTTACTACAACCCCAACTCGTTCGACGTCAACGTCACCATCACCGCCTTCACGGGCAGCGGTACGACCGTGACGCTCCCGACTATCACCGTCGGGGCCAACCGCCGAGGCGGCCTGGAGATTCACAACGAGGCCGCGCTACCCCTCGGCACGTTCGCGATCGAAATCACCTCGACACCGGTCGATTCGATCAACGACGACATCGACCTGGGCATCATCGCGGGGATCAGCCGGTACAACCTCATCGAGCGGTTCGCATTCGGGCACCTCGGTGTCCGCGATGGCGGTAGCACGACCAACATCATCACCAACCTCACCAACGGCACCGATGTCACGAGCGAGTTCTCGATCTTCAACTCCACCGGCACTGACGCAACCGTCACGATCGTCGGCAGCTACCTCGAGGACACGAGCCTGCCCGACATCAACCGTGTCGTCACCGTGGGTGC
>WUAK01000413.1 GCA_009827205.1 Phycisphaeraceae bacterium
CGTCACCGCCGCGGCCGACCAGGTGCTCCTCGTCGTCGCGCGTGGGCAGTCAGACAACGTCGTGCAGGCCGCGGTCTCGCGCCTTGAGCGATTGGGTGTTCTCAGCACGGGGCTCGTCTTCAACCGCGCCGATCCGGAAGACCTCCGCAGGAGCCTCAGCGCCGCATCCGTTGGCGCGCCGAGCATGCACCAGATCCCACGCAAGGCGGGCGAGCGCTCACTCGACATGGACCGGTCCATCGTGGGCAGCATCCCCGCTTCAAACGAGCAACGCATCGGAACACTCAATCCGGCTGAGGACGAGACGGGTACGTGAGCACACTGACGAGCAGAGAACTCGAGCAGACGTACGAGGCTCCTTACGAGTCCACGACGTCAGTATGGGGACTCGAACTCGCGGACATCCACGCTCGCTACTGGGCGAGCCGAGGCTTCCAGATCATCCGTCCCGGAGGCCCGCCACCAGACCCGAACGGGCCCGAGCTGTTCGTCCTACTCGACGAGGATCTGTTCGTCGGATTTGGTGTCCGAAAGATCCTGCGCACCATGTCATGGGAGCAGCCCCGCGCCATCCGAGTCAGACTCGTCGAGACCGAGAGCTCACCCTACAAAGAGAGCGTCCTGAGCGACGACGACGGCAGGTTTATCAAATTCGTCCGCAGCTACGACGCAAAGGAAACGCACTCAGCGCAGCTCTGGATAACACCCAGGCTCGAGTACGCAAAGGCATGGAACAGCTCCCCGAACGGCAAGGTCGGCTCGCGACTCCTCGCCAAGACGATCCCCTCCGAGAGCCGAGTCGCCATGCTCGTCCCCGGACGCATCTTCAAGAACGAGGGCACCAGCGCAGACGACTACCGCAGATGGGTTCTCAAAGCATGGCCCTCGCCCAGCGGCGTGATCGAAGGCGTGTACCAGCCAAGCCCGGGCGTCTGGCTTCACGAGACGTGCAAGGTCGATCCGACCGCGCGCATCATCCCGCCTGTGTGGATCGGCGCCGGACACGAACTCAAATCGGGTGAAACTGTCGTCGGGCCCGCGGTGATTCCGGACAGGCCAGGCATCGACACGAACCCCGGACAGGTGGACTGGCACGCCGTCACGCACTCCGCCTGGCGCCTTATCCCGACGCTCCGCAAACGACCTTTCCGCGCCATCTCCAAGAGAACCTTCGACATCGTCGTCGCGCTCTTTGCCATACTCGTCACACTCCCGATCTACCCGATCGTCTTGGCTGCCATTTACATCGAAGACGGCAGACCATTCTTCTTCATTCACCGTCGCCAGCGGTTCGGCGGAAGCACTTTCCCGTGCATCAAGTTCCGCTCCATGCTCCGCAACGCCGAAGAAATCAAGGCTCAACTTCAGGCGCAGAACAAATCCGACGGTCCACAGTTCCACATGGAGAATGACCCGCGACTCCTCAAAATCGGCGGCCCCATCCGCAAGTTCAAGATCGACGAACTCCCACAGTTCTTCAACGTGCTCGTAGGACACATGTCAATCGTCGGGCCAAGGCCAAGCCCCGACCGAGAGAACCAGTACTGCCCCGCTTGGCGCGAGGCGCGCCTCTCGGTGCGTCCGGGTATCACCGGCCTCTGGCAAGTCAAAAGCGAACGCGAACCTCAGACCGACTTCCAGGAGTGGATCCGGTACGACCTGGAGTACGTCCAGAACAACTCGTGGCGCCTGGACATCTGGATCATGATCGAAACCGTCAAGAAGATACTCCTCCGCTCATAGCACACCAGCCTGAACGCCAGAATCGCTGTCACGGACCGACACCATGCGAAAAAAGAAACAACGCGTCATCAAGAGGCTCTTCATACTCGGAACACTGCTCTCCGTGCTCATCGTCACGGGCTTTGCGTTGCACATCGCTCGCACCAAAGGTAAAGAGCGCCTGCTCAGCCAGCACTACGAGCAAGGCATCGCGGCGTACGAGGCCGGCGACTTTGAACAGGCTGTCGAGAAGCTTGGCTACTACAACTCCGCGATCAACGACGACCCAGACGTGGCTTACAAACTCGCTGATGCGAGCCGAAGACTTCCTGCGCAAGGCAACGACCACCTGCGCAAGGCTGTGCTCCTCGCAAAGTCCGCGGCGGACCT
>WUAK01000414.1 GCA_009827205.1 Phycisphaeraceae bacterium
CCATCAACGAAGACGAGGCTCAAGAAGGCGGCTGCGCCGGGCTGGAGCTCATCGCCTGTGATGTGACCGACGTTGATCTCGGCTTCCCAGATCTCGCCGGGGTTTGCAGCGCCAACGGTCTGGAAAAGACCGGAGTCGTTACGCACACCGATGAACTGGCCGAAGATCTTGACCGCGACATCACCGTCGAGGATCAGCTCATCGAGATCGGGACCGATGTTGCTACCGAATTGACCCCATGCGTCAAACACGTTCGGGAATCCGGGATTCTCGAAGCTTGGGTTCACAACCTGTGCCTGGGAAGCACCGGCGACCGCCAAGATCGCGGCAACGCTTGCAATACCTTTTCTCATGACTCACTCCTGTTGATCTGTCTATCTCAGCCGGTCCGTGGCTGGCTGTGGAAATACGGATGAAACGAAATGCCCGGGTGCGTCTCTCGGCACACCCGGGCGAAGGTCATACTCAGCGGCGACGCCTTGCGGCGACGAGCCCACCGAGACCGAGCAGAGCGGCCGAAGCCGGTGCCGGGACAAGAACGAACTCGGCATCGTCAACAGCAATGCTGATGTCGGCGATGATGCCGTCGTTCAGGAAGCTCTGGACAGCGACGACCGCGTTTGCACGGGTCGCGCCAGCCGGAGCAACTCCACTGATCGAGAACTGCTGGTAATCCGAGGTCAGGAGGTCCTGGAACTCGAGGTTGCCGGTGCTGCCGATGTTGTTGTCGGCTGCGTCGAACCACTCGATGCGGAGCTCGGCAGCGTTGGTCACGTTGCCGTTCGAACGGGACCAGATCGACAGGTTGTACTCAGCGCCCTCGGAGATGCCGGGGATCTGCTGGACGTGACCGGTGAAAGCACCGAAGCCGTCGGTCGGGAAGTTGGCATCGCCCTGGATGGTCAGCTCAAGAGCACGTGCTCCGGAGCGTGGGGCGGTGCCGGTGTCGTTGAACGCCTCGAGGAACGTGCCGGCGGGACCGCCGAAGAAACCGTTCCAGTTGGTGACGTTGCTGAAGTCGAACCCGAGGTCATCCTCGAAGCCCGCGTTGTTCAGCAGGTTCTGACCGGAGGCAGCGCCCGCGGTCATTGCAATAGCCAGAATCGCAATCTTTCTCATCTCTTATCTCCCTACGAGGTACTGAATCTCATTTCCATGGAATAAGGGGACCTCGCACCCCTTAGAAACAGTGAAACAAAGCTACTCGCGTGGCCTCTTCGGAAATTCCACGCGAACGATGTCGCTCTTATTCGATGCCAGCCGGATCGCATTGGCCGGAACCGGACCGGTCGAACGGTTGTACTGCAGTGTCGTTGGGCGGTGCACGCGGAGCACGCCGGTCTCGGTACCTTCGAGTCTTCTGGTGAGCCAGCGAGCAGCGTCATAGCCGAACTGCTCGGCGTTCTGGCAGACCGCCGAGTATCTTGGGTACGTTCTCGAGCGGGCGTTCGAATCATCGAAGCCCATGATCGAAAGATCGTCCGGCACGCGGATACCCAGCTCGAGACAGCGGTGCAGCGCACCGACGGTGGGCACAGGGTTGGTGATAAAGAGAGCGGTAGGGGGATCTTCGAGTGCAAGCAGTCTGTCGACCGCTTCGGCGCCGCCGTCCATACTCGCTGGCAGGAAGAGTTCGGTCGCCGGGGAGGTCTCCAAACCATGGTCCTGCAAGGCCCTGCGGTAGCCATCGATCCGGTCGCGGTGATCAGAATCAAGGACCGCGTGGCACACCAGAGCGATGCGCTTGTGGCCAAGATGAATGAGGTGATCAACCGCGCGGTAGCTGTCTCGACCCGAATCAGAGCAAACAAACCCAAGATTCGGATGATCCGAGCGATCGGCAACCATGACGCAGGGGAAACCTTCCTCTGCGATGGTCTCAGCGATCGTGGGCTCCGGGCTCACTGGGCGGATAATCACACCACGGACACCCTTGCGACGGAAGAACTGCGTGTAGCTCTCGTCTCTGTGTTTGTCCCGGTGGATATCGATGAGAGCGAGGTCGTACCGATCCGCGTCGAGCCCCTTCATCACACCACCGAGCATTGCAGACTCAAAGCTGCCAAACTCGGGCATGACAGGGTTCGAAGGGTATGCGAGCCCGACGACGTTT
>WUAK01000415.1 GCA_009827205.1 Phycisphaeraceae bacterium
GCCGTAGCCAGTCATGCTGCGGATCACGCGAAACCCTCGCTTAGTGCCGGGAACCATCCCGGCAAATAGTGTTTGTCAGAGTCTAATCGAATCTGGGTGAAGCGTCGGAATCAGCGCCCGCCGCCCTCGCCCTCGCCCGAATCCACTTCGGGGTCGGGTATTTCGGGTTCTTCTGCGTCGTCGTCCGTGTTCTCGGCAGGAGTCTGCGAATCATCGACCTCGGGGACCGGCGCGTCCTCAGTCGTCCCGGCGTCGGCCTCGCCGCCAGCACCCGCCGGGGCCTCCTCGGTGGGCTCGTCCTCGACGATAGCCGAGGCCTGCTCGGCTTCACCCTGCTGCGCCGCACCCGGCCTGAGCGCGAAGTTCAGCCCGACTGCACCCAGAAGGAAGAGCACGAAGATTGCAACGGTCGCGATCGTGAGCGCATCGCCTGTTTTGGCACCGAACGCGGACTGGCCCGAGCCGCCTCCGCCAGCGCCGAATGCGCCGCTCAGCCCGCCGCCTTGGGGCCGCTGGATGAGCACGATCAGGATGAGCAGGAGCGAGATAAACAGGAACGCGACTGTGGAGAGACCAATTACCCACGGCGCGAGCCCAAGTGTCGTCGTCATCAGATCCATCAGCGGTTCGTCCCTCTGCAAAGTACATCCTGATCGAGGCTCTAGTGAGCCGCCTGCCCGGGCCGCAACTCTAGCGCCGCCGGGCTCTTCGGGCCCGGTTCATGGTTGGGTTCTCTCCCCCGCAGATTGCCTCAGAATGAGCCCCGATCGGACACAGTTCAGGCCCCGGAAGCTGCCTTGGCGATCGCAGCAAAGTCCTCGACTTGCAGGCTCGCTCCCCCGATCAGGCCGCCGTCGATGTCGGGCTGATCGAACAGGGTGGCAGCATTGGATGGCTTGACCGAGCCGCCGTAGATGATCCGGGTTCTCGCCGCGACGTCATCACCGAACATCTCATTGATGAGTGCGCGGATGTGGGCGTGTGCTTCCTGTGCATCCTCTGGGCTGGCGGTCTTGCCGGTCCCGATCGCCCAGACAGGCTCGTAGGCGATCACCACGTTGTCCATCTGGCGCTGGCCCACGTCGGCAAGCCCGGTCCGCAGCTGACGCTCGTTGACCTCGTTGGTCTTGCCCGCCTCGCGTTCTTCGAGTTTCTCGCCGATGCACAGCACGCAAGTCAGGTCGCCGTCGAGCATCGCCTTGACCTTTGCATTGACGAGCTCGTCCGATTCGCCGATCACGTGCCTGCGTTCTGAGTGGCCCGCCAGCGCTTGCGTGCAGCCACAATCGGAAGCCATCGCGAGGCTGATCTCGCCCGTGAACGCGCCGTCGCCCTCGAAATAGAGATCCTGCGCACCGACCCCGATCGCCGACGAGCGGGAGTTGAGAATGCTGCGAACTCCGATCAGGTAGGGAGCAGGCGGGAAGACGACCAGCTCGACCGAGCCCTGCACCGACTCGCACGCCTCGGCGACCCCGCGAGCCAGGGAGCTCGACGAGTCGCTGTTCGTGTTCATCTTCCAGTTGCCGCCGACGTAGGGCTTGCGATTAGACATGGAGCACTCCGTGAGGTTCTCAATCAGCGCTGGGCATATCCGCCGAGCGGCCAACTGTACCCCCGCCAGATCAGCTCAGGATCATCCCTTGGGTCCGGCGCTGAGAACCGCGTCGGTCATCTCGAACTTCGTCGCATTCTCACGGAACCTCGCGGCGAGATCGGCTGCCTTCGCGTCGTAGGCCGCGCCGTCGGCCCAGGTGTTCTTTGGGATCAGCACCTCGTCGGGCACGCCGGGGACGCTGACGGGGATGTTGAGCCCGAAGACCGGGTCTGGTTTGGTCTCGACGCTGGCGAGCGAGCCGTCGAGGATCGCTGTCACCATCGCGCGGGTGTACTTGAGGCTGAAGCGGTTGCCCGTGCCGTAGGGCCCGCCCGTCCAGCCCGTGTTGAGGAGCCAGACTTTGGAGCCGTTCTGCTCGATCCGCTCGGCGAGCATGTGTGCGTACTCAACAGGTTGGCGCGGCATGAACGGCCCGCCGAAGCATGGGCTGAAGTTGGGCTG
>WUAK01000416.1 GCA_009827205.1 Phycisphaeraceae bacterium
CCGCCCTCGAACTCGACCGCGTGCACGAGCTCTAGCGGGCGGTCCATCTCGACCATCGCACTGGCTGAAACGGTTGCGGTGTCGAAGACCGTGACCTCGTTTGTGCCGTTGTCTGGGTCGGTGCGTTTGTTCTGATCACCCGGGGCGCCTGCGGTATCGAGCAGGTCGTACGCCAGGGGTCTGACCCACTCGTCGCTGGGCTGGCCCCAGTAGACATCGGTCACAAGCCGCCTCGCCGCGTCGTGGTGGACGGCTCTCTTGAGCCCCGCCGCGTCGCCCTCGTACCTGTCGAGCGCGTAACCCGAGAGCAATTCGGTGACCTTCTGCTCGTTCAGAAGCCCTCGTACGCGTTCTTCTGAGGGCTCGCGAGAAACCTGGGCTGATGCTGCCGACGTAAAGAGTGCAGCAAGTCCAATCGTGCTCATTCGGGCGAGGCTTCGCATGCGTGTTCTCCGAGGTAGGCTCTGAAAATCCGGTCTGACCGATCAGCAAACTAAGGTCTTGCTACCGAATCGCATCTAACTGGCTGCAATCCATGTTCCTCCTGTGCGCAAGAACCGACAGGCGGCACCCCCATTCAGCTTGAAAAAATGTCATTCTCCGCGATTCCGCCCCATGCGGACTTGATACACAGGGCCTCCTGCTACACTCCGTCTCAAACCATTGCCCCCAAGGAGGATGCGTCATGGAGGACGTAGGTCATCTCGCCGCGCAGGCACGCCCGACGGTCCGGGCGAGCGCCCGATCATTCGCACAGCCCGAGCTCTCCCGCTCCCGGTGGACACCGCTGGTCGAGCTGACCGGTTTGGACACAGGCTGCTGCCGGATCGTTGCCAAACTCGAGAACATGAACCCGACGGGCTCCGTCAAGGACCGCGTCGCACCGCACCTGATCGCCGATGCCGAGCGTGAAGGCAGGCTCACCCCGGGCAAGACGATCGTCGAAGCCTCCAGTGGCAACGCGACAATCGCACTGGGTTCTTTATGCAGAGCCAAAGGCTACAAGGTCATCGCCCATGTTCCTGCCTCGATGAGCCAGGAGAAGCGAGCGCTGCACAACGCTATGGGCGTCGAGATGCGTTTCTTCAAGCCAGACCCCGAGCGGCCCTTTACCAACATCAGACGAGACGCTGCGATCGAGATCGCAAACCAGGACCCAGACAAGTTCATCACGCTCGATCAGTTCTCCGCGCCAGCCAACGTCAATGCGCACAAGAACCACACAGGCGTCGAGATCTGGAACCAACTCGGTGAGCTTGGCGGTTCTATCCACAGGCTCTTCGCCGGTGCCGGCACAGGCGGCGCACTTTGCGGCCTCGGACTCGCCCTCAAGCGCGAAGACCGCATCCCCGACCTCGGGATCACCATGGTCGACCCGGAAGGCTCCGTGCTCTACAACATCGTCAAGGGCATCGACCCGACCGCCGACCAGATGCGTGCACCCGACGGACTCGGCGAACGCTTCGTCCCCAAGAACCTCGATCTCTCGATGGTCGACGACGCAGAGATCATCACGCGAGAAGACGCGGTCGCAACCTGTGGCGACCTCGTAACCGCGACGGGCATCCTGGGCGGCCCCTGCACGGGCTACACCCTCCGCTCGGCGCTCAACTGGTGCCAGAAGCAAACAACCCCCAAGACGGCGCTCGTGCTCGTGTGCGACCGGGGCGAGAATTATCTCTCAGACCCGATGTTCGCAGACGCCATCGAGCGTGCCTACGCGCGGGCAGGCCAGTCACCACATCTGCAGGCAGCGGTCTGATCCTTGGGAATGATGGCAATTGGGCGTACTGGAGTGTGAGCGCGTAGGCTTCTGACATGCTGGCACAGTCCATCACCGAGGCCCACGAGGCACTCGCAGAGTTCATCGCCGACCGCACCAACCTCGAGAAGCTCGAGACCGTCTCACACGCCCTGGCTGGAGTAATCTCCTCGGGCGGAAAGATTCTGGCCGTGGGTAACGGCGGGTCCTGCTGCGACGCTATGCACTTCTGCGAAGAGCTCACCGGGCGTTTCCGCGACGACCGCGCCCCGATGCCGGCCATCGCCTGCTCCGATCCGGGGCACATCACCTGCGTTTCCAACGATTACGGCTATGACGAGGTCTTTGCGCGATGGGTCACGGGCCTTGG
>WUAK01000417.1 GCA_009827205.1 Phycisphaeraceae bacterium
CGACGATCGAACGGGCCTCACGGATCATCTGGGCGGCTCTCTGGATGTCTTGCCGGGGTTCCTGAGACACACACGGGCTCCGTTTGAGGGCAGAAGGGCCTGCTAGACGATACTTGGGTATGGAGCAGACTACCGCGCCGCTGATCATTGTCGATGGGGGCCTTGCCTCGCTGATCGCACTCGCTTGCGCGAGTGACGAGGCGGTCTCGATAGGCTCAGGGCGGTCTGTTGGCCCCAGTGCCCTCACCTGGCTCCCCCCTGTGTACAGCACCAGCGACCGCGAACGCGGCGGGGCGGTTGAACGCCAGTCGGCCCTCTTCAACGCAAAAAAGCTGAGCAAGTCGCACCGTGACGAGCCGTTGCGTCAGCACCACGAATCAGGCGATTCCGGGCAAGCCGCGACGCAGTTGCTGTTCACGGCTCTTGCTCACGCCGACGAAATCCGATCGACGAGGGTCGTGTGGCCCGCGCACCCTGGCCGGGCGAGCGACGACTCGGCAATCGATCTCGATCTCGCCTCCTCGATCATCGACAGGGCGCTCCTCGTCGAACAGCTGGCCAAGCTGGACGCTGGCTCGAACGCGAGGCCGATCACCATCGAGACACCGCACGCGGACCTCACGGATCAGCAGCTCGTCGAGATCGCTGCGGACCTTGCAGTTCCCGTCAAGACACTCTGGTGGTGGGGGGGCTCATCGGACGAGGCGATGCGTGAGCGGGAGCGATGGGAGCCCCTGATGCACGACTCTGGGCTGACAAAGCTCGCAGAGCGACGGACCGTCGCGAGCAGATAACCCTCGCAGACAACCGGGAACACTGATCCTCGCTCGAATCGGGCTAGAGTTGGCCCTATGAGCACCGATACATCGACGAATTCGCCGATCACAACCCGCAGGCGGGGGACCATCCATCGCTGGAGCCGGACACTGATCCCAACGCTCCGCGAGGCTCCCGCAGAGGCCGTGAACCCGAGCCACAGACTCATGCTCAGAGCGGGCTGCATCCGCCAGGTTGGCGCGGGGGTGTACGACTTCCTGCCCTTGGGCATGAGGGTGCTCCAGAAGGTCTCACAGATCGTGCGCGAGGAGATGGACGCCGCGGGCTCCGCAGAGATGCTCATGCCCGCAATCGTGCCGCTCGAGCTATATTCGGGCACCAAGCGCGACGTGGAGTACGGCGATCTCCTGTTCAAGCTCACCGACCGTCACGGACGCGAAGCGGCGCTCGGTCCGACGCACGAAGAGACTGTCACGGAGATGGCCAAGGGCTCGGTGACGAGTTACAAGCAACTGCCGTTGAACGTCTACCAGATCCAGACCAAGTTCCGCGACGAGTTCCGCCCGAGAGCGGGTCTGCTGCGCGGCCGTGAGTTCCTTATGAAGGACGCGTACTCGTTCCACCTCGACATCGATGGCGACGGAGGACTGAACGAGACATACGACCGGATGTACCAGGCGTACGTCAACGTGTTCACACGCTGCGGCCTGGACTTTACGGTTGTCGAAGCCGAAGCTGGTCCTATCGGCGGTTCGGCATCGCACGAATTCATGGTAAACGCCGATACCGGCGAGGACACCATCCTGGTCTGCCCTGCGACCGGGTACGCCGCGAACGTCGAGAAGTGCGAGATTGGTGAACGCGACTGGGCATTCACGAGTGGGGGAGACAAACCACTCGAGAAGCACCACACCCCAGGCATGCCAGGGATCGAGTTGGTCGTTGAGCATTTAGGCATCACCGCCGACCGCATGCTCAAAACGATCGTCTTCCAGAAGGTGGGGGGCACGAAGCGCAAGTGGGTGCTCGCGACCGTGCGCGGCGACCACGATGTCAACGAGGGCAAGGTGCGCGACGCCGTCGGGTTCCAGGTCACGATAGCCGACGAGAAAGAAGCCAAAGAAGCGGGCTTCTCGATCGGGTACGTCAGCCCGAAGATGGCTTCACAGGACGACACGCTGCTCGTGATTGATCCCGACGCGACTGCCGGCACCTGGGCGACAGGCGCCGACGAGAAAGACCACCACGTCACGGGCTTCGACTGGGCGCGTGACCTTGGCGCGGATCTCCCGACGAAAGACCAGCAGGGGGGCAAGATTCGGGTTGCCGACATCCGTAACGCCGAGGCG
>WUAK01000418.1 GCA_009827205.1 Phycisphaeraceae bacterium
CCCAGTGAGCGAGCACCGAGATGCCAGTTGGCACTGCTAGAGCTCGCCCGTGAAGCCGGGCTTTCGGAATCAAGGCTGACCTGGACCGAAGCGACCCGAGACGCAGGTCGCGACTTGCTCGAGTTCGGGCAATTTGATCATGTGGTCTTCACTGGCTCGACTGCAGTCGGGCGCTCCATTGCTGCCACTCTCGCTGAGACACTCACCCCTAGCACGCTGGAACTCTCGGGCTCAGACAGTGCCATCGTGCTGGACGATGCAGATGCTCAGCTTGCAGCGGATTCGATATACTTCGCGCTCACTCTGAATGCTGGCCAGAGCTGCATGGCCCCAAGGCGCGTCATCGTCGAGTCCGGAGCCTATGAGCGATTTGAGACGGCATTTAGAAACAAGTTTGAGAACGATGAAGCTGTCCGTCTCGCACGCGGCAGCGAAGCGATGCAGTGCCATGAACTCGTCGAGCGCGCACGATCGAGCGGAGCAGAGATCGCGACGAACAACCCTGGACAGCAGGAAGGATTTGCCCCGACCGCTGTCCTCGCATGCCCAGCTGAGGCGGACATCGCTGCGAGCGATCATTTCGGCCCAGCGATTGCAGTCATCCGCTCTCAAAGCCGCACCGAAACAATCACCCTTGCTGAGTCTTCAATGAAATCGCTGGCGACATCGATTTTCACAAACTCGATTCGTGAAGCTGAGTCAATCTCACATAAGCTCAGCGCTGGATTTGTCACCATCAACGATTGTCTACTTCCGACGGCGCACCCCGGGGCCAGCATCGCCGGCAATGGTGCGAGCGGGTGGGGTGCTTCTCGCGGTGAACAAGGCCTGCTCGCCATGACAAGACCCCAGTTCGTGTCAACCACAAGGCGGAAATTACGAGTCCCAACCGAGAATCCAAGCCCGCGTGCCCAGAGCACCATCGAGCGGTTCGTCCGCTGGCGGTATAAGTAAAGCTTAGAATGCCCAGGAGCATGCCCATGTCAGTACAGAACAACCAGAAGCGTGTCGTAGTCATCGGAGGTGGACTCGCGGGGCTCGCCTCTGCGGTCGAACTCCAGGGCCGTGGTGCACAGGTCACAATCGTCGAATCCAACAAGCATCTCGGCGGCAAGATGAACGTTCTTGCCGAGCAAGGGTTCACTTTCGACATGGGGCCAACGATCCTGACGCTCCCCGAGGTGATATGCGGAATCATCCGTCGAGCAGGCAGGCGGGTGCCCGACCTCATCGATCTCGTGCGTCTGGATCCGCAGTGGCGCTGTCACTTCGAGGATGGAGTCGCCATCGATCTCCGTGAGAGTGTCACAGATATGGCGCAGGAACTCAATGCCAAGCTCCCCGGCACTGATGCCGCAACGGGCTGGAAAAGCCTGATCGACTACAGCCGGCGCATGAACCGCCTGAGCAGAAGCGTGTTCTTCTATAAGGACGTGGGCGGCATCCGTGATGTCATGCGTCAATCGCCCTCTATGGACAAACAAGTCATGGCAGACGCGCTCGCGATGCGCCTGCATTCCACGGTCGCTTCCACGATCCAGAAGCATGTGAAGGAGCCTCACGTCAGGCAGATTGCAGAGCACTTTCTGCAGTACGTGGGCTCGAGCCCCTTCCTCGCGCCTGCAATCCTGAGCATGATCGCCTCCGCGCAGACCGATCAGGGGTGCTGGTATTCAATGGGCGGCACTCGTCAGGTTGCCCGCACACTCGAGAGACTCGCGGAGGAACTCGGTGTCGAAGCGATCACCGGAGTACGCGTCAAATCGGTTCAGATGGATCAGGGCAAAGCAACCGGAGTCCGTCTCGAAGACGGCCGGACGATCGAGGCAGACGCGGTCGTCTCCAATTGCGATGTTCAGCGCACGTACAAGGATCTCGTGGCAACGCCCGCAGCGAAGAATGAGCAGCGCAAGATCGCGAACACCCACACCCCGGCGTGTAGCGGAGTTGTGCTGTATCTCGGGCTCGACCGCCAATACGATCACCTCGCGCATCACAACTTCATCTTCAGCAAGGACTCACACGATGAGTTCGCGGATATCTATACAAGTGGTATCCCCG
>WUAK01000419.1 GCA_009827205.1 Phycisphaeraceae bacterium
GATGCAACTGTCAGCAACTTCGTGTTTGATCCAGCAGGTGCAGATATTACAGGCTTCGAGCCCTGCTGGGGCTATGTTACCGGCGAAGACAAGACCGCACCAGTTGTTGAGTGCCCGGACAATACAGCTGTAGCGACAATCTCTGAGTCTGTACAGAAGATCCAGGGCGCCCTGGAGACGACTGACGCACAGCTTGAGCTTGCGGACTACTCTTGCTTCCTTGACGGAGCAGGCCCAGTTGCAGGCGGACAGTACTATGACATCATCGAGTTCCAGGTGAGCGCCGATGATATCTACACGATTTATCTGAACACTTCATGGGGCGACGGCTTCACTGCACTGTACCAGGGCAGCTTCGACGCGGACAACCCATGTGAGAATATCCTTTACGCAGCGGACGACAACATCCTTGGCAACGCAGGCCCAATCGGCGGCTTGTTCGACCCACAGGTTCGCGTAACGCTGCCACTGCGTGCGTACGAGACTTACTATGTACTGGTATCCAGCTGGGCTGACGACGTGACTGGCTCCTACGAGCACACGATCTTCAGCGACGGCAACGGCCTTGTAGGCGCATGGAACTTTACAGAAACGATGCTGCCAGACTGGACGATCCAGTATGACACGACGTTCTCTGCCCTGCCATCGACTACCGAGCAGCTGTCTATCCCGCTGTTCTGTGACGACTTCGACCAGATCTACGGCGGCGACGCTGGCGCTCTGGCACAGGAGACGGCATTCATCCAGGGCACTTACCAGTGGGTAGGCGCGCCATCTGCGACGGACAACTGCGACAACAGCGTGGACATCACCGCAACGGACAGCTTCACCGCATCCGGCGACTGTGGCGACGTAGTGATCACGCGCACGTTCACGGCTACTGACGACCAGGGGCTGACGGACGAGTGCCAGCAGCAGATCACGATCCGCAAGCCAACGCTTGACGACGTGAACTTCCCAAGCTTCACAGCAGTAGTAGAGTGCGACGAGGACTACCCAACGCTAGCGAACGGCAACCCGGCTCCAGAGCTGACTGGCTATCCGTTCATCTTCACAGCGTTCGGCATCTTTGACATCGCTCCGAATTACTGCAACATCGGCGCTTCTTACGAAGACCTGCCAACAGTAGACGAGTGCGAAGGCCGCTTTAAGTTCCGTCGTGAGTGGACCATTTTTGACTGGTGCAACCCAGGCAGCTCATTGATCGCTAACCAGCTGATCAAAGTAGGCGACTACACAGCGCCAGAGGTGTCTTGCCCAGCGGGCACGCCAATCTCTTACTCAACGAGCCCATTCTCTTGCGGCGCATCTTTCGAGGTGCCTATGCCAGGCGTGAGCGACAACTGCTCTAACGTAACGGTGTACACAGAGATCGTAACGACGACAGAGGAAGAAGTCATCAACCAGTACGGCCTGCCAACTGGCCAGTTCGTGATTGACACCGTAGTGGTGCGCACGATCCAGCCCGGCGCGAACCGTTTTGTGTCTTCTATCCCATTCGGCGACCACTTCTTCCGCTATGTGGCAGAAGACGACTGTGGCAATGAGACAGAGCTGTACTGCCCATTCTCTGTGATCGACGAGATCGAGCCAGTGGCAGTATGCGACGACCAGCTGAACGTAAGCATCGGCGGCGGCAACATCGTGCCTGGCCAGCCAGCGCTAGCACGGGTGTTCGCATCTGACGTGGACGAAGGCTCTTGGGACAACTGCGGCGATGTATCTATCGCGATCTTCCGCAACAACTTCAACCCGATCACTTACACTTGCGGCACGCAGAACAGCGTAACCGGCGATTTCGTCGACTTCTTCTGCTGTGACGTAGGCGTTACCTCTGATATCACACTGGTGGTGACGGACCAGTACGGCAACCAGAACTCTTGCTGGCTGAGCGTTACGCCAGAGGACAAGATCAACCCATTCTGTGATGCGCCAGACAACGTAGTAGTAGACTGCGACGACCTGCCATACGGCTTCGACGCAGCTGACGCAGGCCAGCTGGAAGGCCTGTTCGGCATGGCGACTGGCGCAGACAACTGCGGCGTAGCA
>WUAK01000420.1 GCA_009827205.1 Phycisphaeraceae bacterium
TCGTGGACCTTGCCAGAGAAGATACCGGTGAGTGATTTGGTCCGGTCGGACTGCTTGAGCACACGCGACGAGAGGAACTCGTTGAATTGTGCGTCGGAGCGAGCGAGCTCGAGCACGTCTTCGAGTTCGCCGAGAATCTGCTCGACGGTGCTCTGCCCGCCTTGGGAGCTGGCGAGCTCGAAGATGCTCTGTGCGTAGGTCTCGCTGAGTGCATCGGGTCGTGATTCGGTCAGGGGCATTGGTCAGACTCCTCGCGTGGTACCGAACGTGATTACGAACCCGAGCCGCTGAGCTCAGCGACTGCCTCATCGACAAGACGCTGCTGATCGTCGGTCGAGACTTCGCGGGCGAGGATCTTGCCGGCGATCGTCGTGGCGAGCACGGATGCGTCGCTGTAGATCTCGGCGACGGCTGCACGCTTGGCGGACTCGATCTCGCGCTGGGCCTTCTCCTTCATCGCGCCCAGATCGGCTTCTGCCTTGGCCTTGAGCTCTGCGGTCAGCTTCTGCTGGTCGGCCTTGGCTTCCTCGAGCATCTGCTGGGCTTCGGAGCGGGCCTCGGCGAGCGACTTCTCGTACGAGTCGAGTGCGTCCTTGGCCTGCTTGCGAGCCTCCTCGGCGGCATCGATCTCGTCGCGGATCTTCTTCTCACGCTCATCGAGACCCTTGCTGATCGTGGGCCAGACCTTCGCGCCCAGAACGCCCATCACCAAGAGGAACACGATGACCGCGGTAACCGCGGTAGCGATGCCCTGCTCCTTCGTGGGGATTGCGCCAACCTTCTCCTTGGCGTGATACCCATCGTCGTGGGAGGCATGGGTGTCATCTGCGTGTGTGTCGTCGGCGATCGCGTCCAGCTCCTGGCTTTCCTGGGCGAGAGCAAGCGATGCCGGGACTGTGATCGAGAGTCCGATCGAGAGTTGAAGGATTCGTTCGCGGGCCATTCATGGTCTCCGGGGTCGTGATCGGGCGCTTTGCCCGTGAGTGTGCTGCTGACGAAAGCCGACCCTCGCCGGTTAGGGCGAGGGGCGGGAATAGATGATCAGGCGAGGAAGCCGACGGCGACGGCGAAGAGGGTCGCACCTTCGATAAGCGCGGCCGCGAGGATCATGTTGATCTGGATCTTGCCTGCAGCCTCGGGCTGGCGAGCGATCGACTCAACGGCACCCTTGCCGACGAGGCCGATGCCCAGGCCGCCGCCGACGACGGCGAGACCGGCACCGAGAACGGCAAGGCCCTTGCCCATGCCAGCACCGGCTGCTTCGGCAGCGCCGTCCTGAGCGAGGGCGGCAACCGGGAGCATGACGGCAGCGGTTGCGGCAGCGAACACTGCTGACTTGGCGATCTTCTTGAGGTTCATTCTGCGTTTCCTTTCAGTGCCCATGGTTGGGCGTTGCTGTGCACAAGTAAGTGGTGACATGTCCGGGGGCAAGCCAACCGGACGCGGCCCGTTATTCACGCGTGGGCGTGCTCGTGGCTGCTGGCATGGTCGTGCTCGTGCTCGTGACCGTGCTCGTCGTGATGATCCATAAGTGAGATAAATACGGCGGTGAGGAACATGAAGATAAACGCCTGCAGGAAGGCAACGAAGATTTCGAGAATCAGGATTGCAAACGCGCCGACGACCGAGATGACCGTGACAGGGCCCTTGATGATGAAGGACTCGTGCCAGACAACGCCGACGAAACCGATCAGGGTCGCCAGCAGGATGTGACCCGCGGTCATGTTGGCAAAGAGACGGATGGCAAGCGCGACGGGCTTGATGACGATCTGGCCCATGAACTCGAGGATGAAGATCATCCAGGCGACGAACCAGGGGGCGCCGCCTGTCATGTGGCCGAAGTAGCCGCCCACGCCGAGCCTCTTGATGGCTGCGAGGTTGAAGACGATCGCCGCGATCGTGGCGAGCACACCCGTCACCCAGATGTTCTGGGTCGCGGTGCCGCCGATCGGGGTCATGTGACCCGCTTTCCACGCCGGGACGAGCAGGTGCAGTATGTCCATGATCGGGACCAGCCCGAGGAGGTTGTTGACGAGGATAAAGAAGAACACTGTCCAGAGGAACGGCATCAGCTTGGAGGTCCTGTCGTGCAGCAGG
>WUAK01000043.1 GCA_009827205.1 Phycisphaeraceae bacterium
ACATGGAAGAACAGCCGACGATCCGCGAAATGCACGCGTGGCTGATCAAGGTCAGTCCCGACGGCAAACCCCTCCGTGATCTTTACCCGGAGATGGACCCGAACGGCGTCGCCATCCTGCGATCTGCTTACATCCAAGCGGTTCGCACACGATTGACGAGCAAGCAAGCCCGTCACTGGAAAGATGGCAAGCTGCTTGTGATAGACAAATTCCCGCTCCAGATTACCGCGATTGCCTCGATCTCGCGTGTCCTTCCCGAAGCAAAGGTGCTGATCGCCCTCCGGGATCCCAGAGATGTGTGTCTCAGCTCGTTCATGCAGTCGTTCAGCCTCAATCGATCCATGGCCCAGCTACTCGACCTGCAAGCTGCGACTGACTATTACAACAGAATCATGGGTATGTGGCTCGACATCCGAGATCGGCTCGCTCTCGATTGGCTGGAGATCCGTTACGAGGACACGGTCAACAACTTCGAGAATCAGGCTCGACGAGTGCTCGGGTTTCTTGGTCTCCAGTGGAGTGATTCACTCGGCGAGTTCCATCGGCACGCACCGGGCACGCTCGTCTCAACTCCCAGCTACGAGGCGGTCAGCAAACCGATCAATACGAACGCGATCGGTCGATGGAAGAACTACGCCCCGCATCTGAACGAGATGGCTAAGCAACTCGATCCGATTGTGCATCGTTTCGGGTATGAGCCTTTATGAGGCCGCGGCGCCATCCAGGCCTGACCGCAACGAACCCATTATATCTGGGTAGTTCTCGTGCCTGCCGATGTGTGAATCAAAGACAGGCATGCGGACCTCATCGATGCAGGTCGTCCTCCCTGCGGGCCGAACGCCCATGAAGTTCAGGCATGTGTCGTCCCATTCCAACCCTGCGAACTCGATGATTCCCTTCGCAGTAGTTTCATGGTCTTTCACGAACGACTCGTACTGCACCTCGTGAAATTCGACACCGAGCGCTTCACTGTTCGCACGCCAGTGGTCCATTGTGCGTTCGAAGTCGCGGTAGAAGCTGCCGAGGCTGTGGGGATTTCCCGAGTACGGGTACGCGCCGCCAAACAGGTTCAGATGGTGTGTGACGCACGCATCCGCAGGATCTCGCTTGACGTGTACGACCCTGCAGTTCGGAAGCACAGAGGCGATCGCCGGCAAATAGAATGCGTTCATACCGTTTTTGTCTGTCACGAACCCGGGATTCAAACCCGGCGCGAGCAGCGCAAGCACGCGGTCCACCATCTGCATATAGCTCTTGGCCGCGTTCTCGACAAACTCCGCTTCGAGCTTTCCAGGCTCGAACAGCATGGGCACGCCCGGGGCAGAGTCAGTATCAAGGTGCATCGCGATCCTGCGCAGGCCGGGCAGCTCGCCGCAGGCGATCGCGTCGGGGTGTGCACCGATAGTGCGCTCGATCAGGGTGGTCCCAGATCCAGGGAATCCGATGACAAAGACGACGTCGGCTTTGCCCGGAACATGCTCGGAGCGGGGCAGCGCACGTATTGCGTCGGGGGTCCACGTCTCGATCAGACGATCGACGCGTTCCGAGTGTGCCTGAGGGTCGTAGCTGACACTGGTCAGAGTGTGCGCTTCCTTGGAGTGCTCGAGCGCATCACTGAATAGGCCAAGTTTGTCTTCGCAGACAACCATCGCTCTGAGCAGAGCGAACCGAACCGATGGTGAGAGCTCAGGGTTGTTCGCGGTCCTGGTGAGCATTTCAAGCGCCTCTTCTTCACGGTCCGCAAGAGGGGCGAGTCTCGCGAACGCGAGCACCATCATCACATCGTTCGAAGCACCCGCGCGAAGGAGTGTGATGTGCGGGTCGAGCATAGTCTGCGCCGTTGTGAAATCACCTTGATCCATCGCGTGCTCAGCCATCTGGCAGATGCCACGTGAATTGTCGGGTTCGAGCTGGAGTGCTTTGCTGAGCTCGATGTACGCGCTCGCGTCGTTTCCTGTCCGTCTATGTAGCCTCGCGAGTTCCAGCTTCGCAGCAACGTTGCTGGGCAAGAGCTCGGTGACCCTGCGGAATGCCGTGATAGAAGCCTCGACGCGCCCTGTCGCAGCAAGACATTGCCCCGCTGCGAATTGGATCTGAGGGTTGTCATTCGTATAGGTAGCGTCCGCCTTGCGGACCTGATCGAATCCCGCTAGTGCATTGGCGAATTGCCCCTGGCTGGTGAGCTGGAGTGATTGCTGGATGAGCTGCTCGACTTGTGGGTTGAAGTGCACGACTTAGTCCTGGTTCTCTTGGGTTGGTTTCTGCTTTGGCTCAGCCGGAACGATATCTTCATCCTCAATCAGAATCCGTGACGCAGGTGTGTCAAGGTCGTCCATCTGACCAGACCGGACGGTCCACACGAACGCCCAGACCGCCACGGCCGCGAAAATAAAGGCCAACGGGATGACAATCCAGAGCACGCTCACGATACAGGATTATTGCTTGCTGGCGAAGGTCCTGGAGTGAAGCGCCAAACCGAGCACTGTGAGCGAACTGACTGGCATGAGAAATGCTGCAACGAGCGGGGTCAGCAGCCCGCCAGCAGCGAGACTGGCGGCGACCGCGTTGTAGCCCAGACTCACACCCAGACACCGCCTTACAGCGGAGACGGTCCGGCGGGCACCGCCAAGTATCTCAGGCACTTGCTCGAGATCGTCATCGATGATGTACGAATGGGCAGCCGCGAGCGACGCCTCAGCGCCTCCTTGCAAGGCAATCCCGAACGAGGCGTTCACAAGAGCGGAAGCGTCGTTCACACCGTCGCCGACCATCACGACTGGGCCCCGGTCCTTAAATGCTTTGACCCTCTCGACTTTGCCCTCGGGGCTCACTCCACCAATAGCAAGATCGGGTTCGATCCCGACCTGAGCAGCCACGGCGTTGACGACCTCTTGCCGATCACCCGAGAGCATCCCGACTCGCCAGCCCATCGATCCGAGCCTCTCGATAACCGTTCTCGATTCTGCGCGGATCTCATCGCCCAGCACCGCAACAGCACATACATCTTCATCCACCGCGACAAAGATCGGCGTGTTGCCAAACGCTGCTTCGGTGGTCGCAGCCTGAAGCAAGTTAGCATCTGGTGCGAGCCTCTCGCTCTCCATGAGAGTCAGAGACCCGACACAGACACGCTGGCCGTCAACAAAGCCCACAACGCCCTGCCCTGTGCGGTGCTCGACATCGGTTACGTCAAGCGAATCGTCATCATCGAGTGACGCGATCACGCGTGCGATCGGGTGAGTGGCGCCACGCTCGAGAGCAGCGGCTTGCCTCTTGCAGCCCTTATCACCGAGCCATTTCACACAAGTGAATGTACCCTTTGTCAGAGTTCCGGTTTTGTCGAGAAGGACCGTGCCGGGCTTTGTGATGTCTTCGAACGCGCCGGCTCCCTTGACGAGCACGCCTGACCTTGCCGCACGCCCGACCGAGACCGCTGTCACAAGCGGCGTTGCAAGTGCAAGAGCGCATGGGCAGCACACGATGAGCAACGCTGTCGCGTGCTCGATTGCGCCCTCGACTCCCTTTGGAGCCCAGTACGCGAACGTCGCCAACGCGAGCGCCATCACAACAACGACGAAGACGCCTGCAAGACGGTCGGCCTGCCCGATCACGGGAGTCTGGAGTCTCGCGTGACGCTCGATGTCTCGCATCACCTTGCCGAGCCTCGTCTGGTCCCCCACCGCCTCGGCGAGCACACGGATCGGCGCAGCTATGTTGACCGAACCAGCCGCAATCCGATCGCCTTGCGAAACGGCAACTGGTCTGGATTCGCCGGTCATGACCGATTCGTCCACCGAAGATTTTCCAGAGAGGACCACCCCGTCAACTGGCGCGGAATCGCCGGCGTGAACCTCGATCGTCATACCTGGCGTCACCGCCTCGATGGGTTCTTCGGTGACCTCGCCAGATTCACCGACAACGTGCGCGGTAGCCGGTGTCAGCGCAAAGAGAAGCTCGAGCGCATCCGCTGCTGCCCTCTGGCCTCGCTGCTGGAACCAACGTCCGACGAGCAGCAAAAACACGAGCATCGTGATCGAGTCGAAGTACACCTCGCCAGCATCACGTACCGCGTTAACTACGCCCGCTACAAGACCGACCCCAAGCGCAAGGGCGATAGGCATGTCGAGGTGCCAAGTTCTCGTTCGGATCGCAGCGAGCGCGCCGATGAAGAACACCCTGCCAGGCCAGAGCACGCTAGCGACAGCCATCGCGGCGCTGATGAGCCTGAACGCGAGGCGTGTGCCGGAGTCGATGCCCTCGAACATCCCCGCGTAGAGCGCGATCGCCAGCAGCATCGAGTTCCCCGCCAGCGCGCCGGCGATCCCGATGCGGATGAGCGCCCGCCTGTCTTCGGCGCGCCTCGCCGAGCGATCGGACGACCGGCTGGGCGGGTGGACTCGGTAACCCAGCGAATCGATGACCTGGGCGATGCGTGAGAGCTTGACGTCATCTCTGTTCCAAACCAGCGAAACAAGTGACCGACCGAGATCGAGCCGTGCCTCGATGACCCCAGGAAGGATCTGTGGCACGCGCTCGACGAGCCACACGCACGCGGCGCAGTGCACCCCCTCAAGGTATACCTCGCACGACGATCTGCTCGCTTCATTGTCATCGACCACGTGCACACGCTGGAACGCCTCGGCGTCGAACTGTTCGTACCGGTTGCCCGTGGAAAGCGCAGGCATCGCATCAGCTTCAAGCCTCTCACGCAGTTCGTAGTACGCACCGAGCCCGCACGCCTTGATCGCCTCGTGCGCAGTCTCGCACGCCGCGCAGCAGAACTGCTCCTCTCGGCCTGGCTCAATCAGCCCACGGGGAACGGACAAGCCGCAGTGCGTACACGCGCACCTTTCGCTCGTTTGAGCGTCCAGCATGCTCGGATTAGCGGCCCGCGACATCGCCCAGCCCTGTGTCGATGCGTGTGATCTCACCTGCACGCTCGTGAGAGGGAAGCACGTGCCCGGTCCTGCCTGCAGCCGTGAGTATACCCATCGTGACGATCGCGATCGCCATCGCAGCAGGAACGTACTTTCTCAGTGCTCCGCTCAATGCCTGCACACCCGTACCGACCGTGATCATGACAGGAAGTGTGCCCACCCAGAACGCGGCCATGGTCATAGCGCCAGAGACGGGGTGGCTCGTACCCGCCGCGACGAGCGCGAATGCGTAAAGCCAGCCGCAAGGCAGCAGCCCGGTCATGAGTCCTATCACGAGTGATCTGCGGACCGGGGTAAGCATTGAGGCAACCGAGTGCGCCCGAACGAACAGCGCCTGCATGAAAGACGGCGCACGCGCCT
This sequence comes from Phycisphaeraceae bacterium, assembly GCA_009827205.1. Lineage (GTDB taxonomy): Bacteria > Planctomycetota > Phycisphaerae > Phycisphaerales > UBA1924. The sequence continues at coordinate 5,298 of WUAK01000043.1, forward strand.
TTGGAACCCTCACGCCCGCGATCCGAAGCAGCGAGATCAGGCCCATCGTGATCATCGTAACCGCCGCGAGCAGCACCGCTGCCTTATGGAGCCCAACGGATTCGCCGCCGAGATCGACCGCCCGGCCCGCGAGTCCGAAACCCGCGCCGATGAGCGAGTACACCCCGAGACGCCCGAGGTGGTACGCCGCCTGGAGCTTCGTCTTCGAGATGCTCTGCTCGTGCCCGACGCCGACCGCCATCGCGACGAACGCGCCGCACATGCCCGCGCAGTGCAGGCTGCCAAGCACGCTTGCCGTGAGGACCGCGGCGATCAGTGGCAGGAGCTCCGCGTTCACTCAGTTCGTCCATTCATCCACAGACGCAGTGAAGACGTCGTCGCCCGAGGTCACGCGGAGGCGGACGGTCCACTTGCCGTCACGCGAGAGCGGCTGGCCAGCCGAGTATCTGCCCGGCGCGATCTCGACGAGGTCAAAGCTGTATGTCGCCGAGCGTCTTGCGTTGTGATACGCGAACGCCTCTACACTCGCTCCTTCCACGGCGTTGCCTTGCTGATCGGTGATCAGGACCATCACAGAGCGTTCGCCCTTGCCGTCAACCGACTCTGAGAGATCAACGTCAGCATTCCACCCAAGATCTTTGTTGGTCTGTATCTGAGCAGCCGTCTCATCCCAGGCAACCGCCTTTGCGAAGTAGTCCTCTTCAAGACCGAACGACGGATCGTTCGTCGCGAGGGTCACGGTGATCACCCCCATCGTCAGGCTCAGCCCGATCAGCACGAAGACCAAGCCCGGAAAGGGCCAGAATACGCGAGGGTGTTTGCTCTTCTTCTGCTCGGCTTGCTCACTCATCGCCAGCCTCCTCATCTACAGGCTGACGGGTGGTTGCAGACCCGTCGCCTGTGAATCTTGGCGCCATCATCCTGTATGTGACATCCTTCTCGAAACCTTCGTTATCCGTGATTCGGATTGTCACATCTCGTGACCCCGATGGGAAGGACGAACTCGGTGCTTTGAGCAGCATCGGTCTGCTCACGGTCTCACGAGGGACGACCGTGAACGCCTCGCCCGGCACCTCAACAACCCCGCTCTCCAGATCGACGAGGCTGAAGGTGTACAGCGATTCGTCTGGCCTTCTGTTCTGTACCTTCATCGTGACCGAGTTGACTACTGAGCCGTCCTCGAGCACCGCGTATGGGGCGCCGCGCTGGCGGAGAACGGACACGTACGCCGGAGCACGGGTAATCAGGACAAACAAGAATCCCGTGAACAGCACCGTGATGATCGCAGGGTACAGCACGGTCCTCGGCCTGATAAATCTCGACTTCTCGCCGTCAAGTACCGCGGCTTGCGAGCCGTAGCGGATCAGGCCCCGGGGCTTGCCGATCTTGTCCATGACCGAGTCGCACGCGTCGATGCACTGTGCGCAGTTCACGCACTCAAGCTGCAGACCATCGCGGATGTCGATGCCCGTCGGGCATGTCGTGACACACATCTTGCAGTCGATGCAGTCCCCGAGCGCCGGTTCTTCAGGCATGACCTTGAGGGAGACGTCTGTGGGCTTTGACTTCGACGCCCTCCGCTTCTTGCCGCGGGGCTCGCCTCGGTTCTCGTCGTAGGTGATGATGAGCGAGTTCCTGTCGAGCATGACAGACTGGAACCTGCCGTATGGGCACGCGACGATGCAGACCTGCTCGCGGAAGAACGCGAAATCAAACATCATCAGGAACGTCGTGACAGCCATCACCAGGAACGGAACCGGATGGTTGAATGGTGACCCGAGCATCCACCTGAATAGATCGTCCGTACCCACGAAGTACGCGATGAACGTATTGGCCAGCGCGAACGAGATGACGAGGTATGTAACCAGCTTCGCGGGCTTGCGCCAGCCGCCCTGCTTCTTCTTTCGCCCCGGCGCACCCTCGAAGAACCGCTCGATCGGTCGATACACGAGCTCAAGATACACCGTCTGAGGACAACCCCAGCCGCACCAGACCCGACCGAACATCGCTGTCAGAAAGAAAATTGTAAGGAACACCGAAAGCACGAGCAGCGCCAGCAGCAGCGTGTCGGTCGGGTAGAGCGTCACACCGAAGAACGTGAACTCACGACGCAGCAGATCGAGCAGAATCGGGGGCTTGCCCATGATCCGAATGTGCGGCAGGGCGCAGAAGAACGCGATCAGCAGGTAACCAACGGCTCGCCTGTAGTTGAGAAACCGACCGGGTGAGAGTTTCGGTTTCAGCCAACGCCGCGACCCGTCCGCGTTGAGCGTCGAGAGCACCTGGATGTCCGGAGTTGGAGCGTTTGACATCAACTTCCTTACTGCCCCACTACGAAGACTTATTTCTGCCGCCAGAGTCAGCCGTCGCCGGCTTCACCGCCGTCCGCCTCGGGTTTTGCCGGGGGCGGCGCATCGGGCCAGGGTTCCATCTGCTCGCCCTCGGGAGCAATACCCACCATCGGGCTTGTGCCTCTTAGCGATGCGACGTACGAGGTCAGCAGAATCACATCGTTGGGGTGAAGCCTCTGGCCCCAAGCCGGCATCGCACCCGCCGCGGCGCCGTCCTGGATCACCGTGTAGATATCGTCGATCGTCTTGACGTTCTTGCCAAACTCATCGGTCAGGTTTGGACCAACCTGACCACCGCCCTCGGCGCCGTGGCAGAGCACGCAGTTCCCCGCGAACACGCTTGCAGCGTAGTTCATCCATTCTTCGTCCTGCATCTTCTCAACGAACACAACCGGAGTTGCCTCAAGAGTGCCGAGCTCCTCGAACTTCTTCATCGTCGCCGCGAGCTTCGCCTTCTCATGTTTCCGCTCGGGATCAGGCAAGTACGGGCTGCCCATAAATGCCATGACCGTGTAGAAGAATCCGAAGACGATGAACAGATAGAACAGGAAATGCCACCAGCCCGGGGTCGGGTTGTCGAACTCCTGGATGCCGTCGTACTCGTGATCGAGCACCTTCGGATCGTGCGGCATTACTTGGCCTCCTCATCGATGACGCTCTTGTCATCATCGTCGTCAAGCGGAATAGATGCGATCTTGTGCGTCAACGATCTCGGTGCAAACAGCACCCGAAGAATCACGGCGATGAACACAACCGCGAAGATAATCAGCGCCACCTCGGCCCAGACATGCAGATCGAGGAAACTCATGATGTCGGTCAGTCTCACTGGTCACCTCCCTCGGCGACTTCCTCGCCCTCGGCTTCGGGCACGGCGTACAGATCCGTCCCGAGCCTCTGCATGTACGCGATCAAGGCGATGATCTGCTTGTCCTCGAGAGGCTCAACGATCTCGACACCCGTGTTGCCCGTGCGGATCTGCTCTGCGATCTCAGCAGCCTGTGCACGTGCCAATTCCTCAGCACTCTTGACCGCCTCGCCGTAGGGCGTCCCGAGCATCGCAAGACCCATGACGCGCGCCTGGATCTCTGCGTAGTTGAGATCCTTCTGCGCCAGATGTTTGTAGCTGGGCATGATGGACCCACCGACCGTGCCGGGCGGATCGATAAAGTGGCCGTAGTGCCAAGCGGCGTTGGGGTTCGTCACGCCCTCTCGCCCGAGATCAGGCCCGATGCGCCTGCTACCCCACTGGAACGGACGGTCGTAGACCGTCTCACCCGGTTTGGTGTAATCGCCGTAACGCTGCGTCTCCGCATAAATCGGACGGATCATCTGCGAGTGGCAGTTGTAGCAGCCCTCTGCGATGTAGATGTCACGCCCAGCGACCTCTAGAGGCGTGTAAGGCTGAACCGTTGAGATCGTTGTGACATTCGATTTGATGAGGAACGTCGGGATGATCTCGAATACCGAAGCGACACTCACCGCGATCACAACCCACACCGTGAACCGCACGGGCAGGCGCTCCCACCGGCGGTGCCAGTGGCCCTGCAGGAAGCGGTCGCCCGCGTGGCCGACGCCGGCGTTCGCGGTCAGGCGTGACGCGGGAGGGGGACCGTCGTCGTAGTGCTTTGACAGCGCCGGCGCCTGGTGCACGGGCACCTCGTACTTGGCGGGCCTGTTGCGCCAGGTCATGACCAGGTTGTACCCGCCGATGCACGTGCTCACGAGGAAGAGCGTGCCGCCGACGGCGCGGATCCAGTAGAAGGGCATGAGCTTGGTGACGGTCTCGATAAAGCTCGGGTACATCAATGACCCGCTCTCATCGAATGCGCGCCACATCAGGCCCTGGGTGATGCCCGCGGTGTAGATCGAGATCACGTAGAGAAGAATACCGATCGTGCCCATCCAGAAGTGCATGCTCGCGAGCTTCATGGAGTACAGCGACTTGGCCTGGAAGAGCCTCGGCGCGAGCCAGTAGAGCATGCCGAACGTCATGAACGAGTTCCAGCCCAGCGTGCCCGAGTGCACGTGCGCGATGGTCCAGTCCGTGTAGTGGCTCAGCGCGTTGACCGTTTTGACCGAGAGCAGCGGGCCCTCGAACGTGGACATGCCGTAGAACGTCACGCCAACAACGAAGAACTTGAGCACCGGATCGGCAGCGACCTTGTGCCAAGCGCCGCGGAGCGTGAGGAGGCCGTTGATCATGCCGCCCCACGATGGCATCCAGAGCATGAGGCTGAAGACCATGCCGAGCGTCGATGCCCACTGGGGCAGGGCCGTGTAGTGCAGGTGGTGCGGGCCGGCCCAGATGTAGATGAAGACCAGGCTCCAGAAGTGGATGATCGAGAGCTTGTAACTAAACACAGGCCTGTTGGCGGCCTTGGGCAGGAAGTAGTACATCAGCCCGAGGAAGGGCGTCGTCAGGAAGAACGCAACAGCGTTGTGGCCGTACCACCACTGCATGAACGCGTCCTGCACGCCTGCGTACACGGGGTAGCTCTTCATCAGGTTCGAAGCGCTGGTGATCTCGCCCGTCTTGATGAACTCAACGACGCCGATCGGGATCCAGACGTTGTTGAAGACGTGCAGGATCGTGACGGCGACGAGACTGGCGATGTAGAACCAGAGCGCAACGTACATGTGCCGCTCGCGACGCTTGATGAGCGTCATCATGAAGTTCGTGCCGAAGAAACCGAGCCAGACGACCGCGATCGCCAGGTCGATGGGCCACTCAAGCTCGGCGTACTCCTTGCCCTGCGTGATGCCCAGCGGGAGCGTGATCGCTGCACTGACGATGATCAGCTGCCAGCCCCAGAAGTGAAGCTTGCTGAGCTTGTCTGACCACATCCGCGCCTTGCACAGCCGCTGGGTCGAGTAGTAGACGGCAGTGAAGATGGCGTTACCCGCAAACGCAAAGATCGCCGCGTTCGTGTGCAGCGGGCGGAGCCTGCCGAAAGCAACCTCCGGTATCAAATTGAACTGCGGGAACGCGAGCTGGAACGCCAGGATCACCCCGACGAGGAACGCGACGATTCCCCAGATCAGCGTCGCCCAGAAAAACTTCCGAACGATGGCGTCGTCATACGAGAAGCTCTCGAGCTCGGTCCGACCACCCACACCAGACTGAATAGCTGTCATCGAGTCATGCTCCCTGCGGGCGAAACGCCCTCGTATCTCGCTCGGACTTGGCTCCTAGAAGGAACCCGGTACTGGATTGCTGCCTCTGAGCCGGCATCTTGCTTCCATTTGTAGATATATTTATGCTCTAATCTACCATCGTCAAGTATTGCAGACAACTTTGGTCCAAATTGGACGCAGATCACCTGGCTGGTCGACTAGGCTCTCACAATTCAGGGCCTTTGGAGGTAGAACTCTGTGTTCTCACGTACGACTGAATATGCCCTAAGGGCAATGGTGCTGCTCTCGCAGACCGAGGGCAGGGCGACGGCGACCGAGATCGCCGAGCAGACCAGAGTCCCCGTCCGCTACATGTCCAAAGTTCTGCAAACCCTTTCCGAGTCAGGGCTTGTCGATTCCCAGCGAGGCCCGAACGGCGGCTTCTGGCTCTCACGCGCCGCCGATGAGATCACGCTCCTGGATGTCGTCGATTGCTTCGAGCCCATCCAGCGCATCACCAAGTGCCCCATCGACCTGCCCGAGCACTGCGACCACCTCTGCCCCTTGCACGTCGAGATGGACCACCTCGCGAAAGTCGCGCGCGAACGCCTGGGCGGCACAACACTCGCCTCGGTGATGGACAAATCGATTGTGCCGCTGGGACTGAAACTCAAGTCGCACAAGAGCGACAGCTAGGCATCACTCACCGCCGAGGCCGTTCCACTTTGCGATCCAGAGCTGGCTCGAGGCCTTGCCGTCGGGTGAGCGATCGTCGCCGCGCTGCGCGGTCCACATCATGTACTCACCGTCATTGCTAAACACCGGCAGACCATCGAACCCAGCCGCGTGCGTGATGCGGATCGGCTCGTGCCGCTCTTCCGGGTTGTCGGCATCGAAGGGGATCGCAAAGACCTCATAGTTGCCGTGGCTCACCTGGCTCGTCGCGTACAGCAGGTACTCGCCCGAGGGATGCCAGAACGGCGCCCAGTTGACGTGGCGGTTGTCGGTGAGCTGGATTTCCCTCGAAATCCCGGTGATTTTGCCCGTTTCGTCGTACGCGAGCTCCGACACGAACAGCTGCAGCAGGTTGTTGCCCTTGCGGTCCGAGCGGTAGCAGATCCACTTGCCGTCGGGCGAGAAGAAAGGCCCGCCGTCGTAGCCCTCCGCCTCAACGAGGATTGTGTGCTCCTCGGTTTCGGTGTCGTACACCCAGAGATCAGCGTCGGGCCTGCCCTGCTCGTTTGACTTCTCTTCGTCAACCTGTGCGTAGAGAATGTGCCTTGCATCCGGCGAGTAAGAACACTCGGCCGTGTACCCCGGACGATCAATCACGACATCAACAAACTCGTGCATATCCGGCGCATCCATCCAGCCGAAACGCGTGTTGCTGTTGTAGAAACCGATCTCCCATCCGCTCGGCACACCCATTTCGCGTTCGACCTGTCGGCCGTACTCAACAATTTTCATCTCACTCGGGAACGCCCATCGGTACCTGCCGCTGCCCCGTTGGTAACCTGGCACGTTGTCCGCGCTGGGTTCTACCAGTGTCGAACCGAAGAGAACCACGCCGGGCTCAGTCGGGTGAAACCAGGCACATGTATTGGCAGACCCAATCGGAGCCAACGGCCTCACCAGCCCGCTGCCGCTCGTTGCGAGATCCAAGATGTACATGCTGTAGTGCTGGCTCTCTGATCCTGCGGGGATGGCTTGGAACACAACCTGCTTCCCATCCGGCGAGAAGTAGCTCTCCCCCGCTTTCGCCCAGTCCTCCGCAAACGTCAGCTGCCTGATCTCGCTCAGGAACTTCGACTCCGCCTCGGGATCCGCCTGCGGACCATTGCTTGGCTGGCTGACGATGGCTGCGGCGATCAGGGCTATCTGGCTGAGCATGGCATGGGTCTCCGGTTTCCAATTGAGACTAGGACGCAAGTAGGCCCCAAGCCCGTCCCGGGCCTATGCTTGGCCTCGTCCGGGTGGAATTGGCCCCCCCGGCACACAAACCCACGGCGTGCCAGCGGCTCTGACCGGCCCGGCGCCCCGGCCACGGAGAATCTGAAATGGTCAAGCTTCGCTTCCAGCGTCACGGACGCACCCACCGCCCCTTCTACCGCCTCGTTGCTGTCGACGCCCGCTTCAAGCGGAACGGCAAGTACCTCGAGCGCCTCGGCTGGTTCAACCCAACCCCGGGCGAGGGCGAAAAGAACCTCGAACTCGACGGCGACCGCATCAAGTACTGGCTGAGCGTCGGCGCCCAGCCCTCGGACACCGTGCGCGACATCCTTGCTGACAACGACCTGCTGACGCCCAAGCTCGCAGCCAAGCGTGAGAAGGACCGCGAGATGGACAACAAGCGTCGCGAGAAGCGCGAGGCAGCAGCCGCCGCGGCAAAGAAGGCCGAGGAAGAGGCCGCCGCTGCAGCAGCCAAGGCCGAAGAGGAAGCCAAGGCCGCCGAGGCTGAAGAGGCACCGGCAGAGGGCGAATAAGCCTCGCCGCTCAATCACAAGAACCCCGAGAGCCGCGAGCAAAGTCTCGCGGCTCTTTCTTTCTCACGGGTATCCTGCTCAGAGATGCGCTTCGACATCCTCACAACCTTCCCCGAGATGTTCACGCCCGATGCGCCGGGTGCACTCGGTATCTCGATACCCGCGCGAGCGCGAGCCGCGGGATTGGTTGATTGGCACGCGACCAACATCCGCGATCACGCGGGCAACAAGCACGACAAGACCGACCGCAGGCCTTTCGGTGGAGGCCCCGGCATGGTCATGTCGTGTCAGCCAATCTGGGACGCGGTTGAAGCCGCCGAAGCCCTCGACGATCGACCCGCGACGCGGATCCTCCTGAC
>WUAK01000421.1 GCA_009827205.1 Phycisphaeraceae bacterium
CGACTCCGGCTCGCGATCAGCAGCATCGATGTCTCGCAGGGCGTCCGCATTCCGAGTATCCCCGCAGAGCGGAGCAGGATTCGCAGCAGATCCTCGTTCTCGTAATACCGGAGATGGTGGACGAGGCCGAAGCGTGACCGAAGGGGTGAGCTCAGCAGGCCCGCGCGGGTCGTGGCGCCGATCAGTGTGAACGGCTTGCATTTGATCTGGACCGTCTGCGCGTGGAGCCCTGAATCGATGGTGACATCGATTCGGAAATCCTCCATCGCGGGGTAGATAAACTCCTCGACCGCGACCGGCAAGCGGTGGATCTCGTCGATGAACAGGACGTCGTTTGCTTCAAGGCGCGTGAGTGTCGCGACGAGATCGGTCCCTCGCGCAAGTGCGGGTCCCGAGGTCGCGTGGACCTTGGAGCCCATCTCGTTGGCGATGACGTGCGCGAGTGTCGTTTTGCCTAGCCCGGGTGGGCCGTGCAGGAGAACATGCTCCATGGGTTCGGATCGCTGTTGGCCCGCTTCGATGGCTATGGACAGCCTCTCGATCAGCTCGCGCTGGCCGATGTATTCCTCGATCCGCGAGGGTCTGAGGGCGTTGCCGGCCTGATCGATCTCGGCGGGCAGCGTGTCCGGGCTCATGAGGCGTTCCGTCGCCATGGGCAGAGTGTAGCTGTTTGTTAGCGCCCTGCCTCGGCGACCTCGTCAGTTTCCACGGGTTCTCTCGGGAGCAGCGACGGGGCACATGCGAGGTTGTACGCCACGAGAGCCGCGTTGGTGGACGACTGAACGAGGTACTCCTCGATCGCCAGATCGAGTTTGTCGTTCTGGGTGTGCCAGCCGTAGCGGTAGTTCGCTCGACCGATCTCGTCCCAGTAGAACCCGGGGATGCCGACCTGGTTGAATGGGGCGTGGTCCGATCCGCCGCCTTGAGGCATCGCTTCGACCGTGCGCAGGTTGACGTCCATCCAGCCGGCGCGTGCGTCATTATCCGGGTTGTCGTCGCTCAGGAGGCGTGCTTCATCTGTTTCGCTGAAGAACTGGCCGTTTGTCGTCGCGGTTGCTGCGGCGAGGTAGTCGAACATCCACGGCGGGCAGACCAACCCGCCCTCGTAGTTGGTGCCTCCGTCGTCCACGAAGACGCACGAGATCTTGGCTCGCTCTTCTTCGCTGAGGCTCTCGACGTACGCACGCGAGCCGAGCAGGCCCTGCTCCTCGCCGGTCCAGAGGATGAAGCGGATTGTGCGCTTCGGCTGGGCACCGACAGCTGCGAGGATACGTGCGGCTTCGAGCGTGACCGCGGATCCGGTCCCGTTGTCCACAACGCCCTGGCTGCCTGGGCCGTTCCACGAATCGAGATGCGCCGAGACGATCACGACTTCGTCGGGCCACTCGGTGCCCGGGATCTCGGCGATCGTGTTGTACATATCGAACGGGCCTTCGGTGATCGTGTGCTCGAGATCAAACTCAACGTGCACGTCCTGACCATCGGCGAGATCTGAGTTGATGTACCTGTAATCGGAGTCGCGGACGCTGACCTCGACGTCTTGGCCGATATCAGCCATGGTGAGGTTCTCGAAGAGGTCGTTGCCGCGCTTGATCGAGGTCGTCCAGACGCGCTCATCTCGGGAACTCGAGATGAATCCAGCGGGGTTCTCAGCCAATACGTGATGCAGGATGTACTCCTCGGCGTCGAAGGGCTGCTCCTCGACCTCGTTGCGTGTCATCTTGATGACGTAGGTGTCTTCGCCGACCGGGAACTCTGCGTCGACTTCGTTGCCCCGCGGCGCGAACGTCATAGGTTGAGGACCCTGCGGCGTGCTCCACGTGAACGTCAGGATGCCGTCGGCATACGCCGGCTCGATGAACTGGCTCGTGAAGTTGAACGCGGGCAGCGCCATGACGCCCTTGGGCACTCCGTCCGCACCGATGACCGCATCCATCGCCAACTCTGTTTCGCCGCCCGGTATCGCGGGGCCCGTGATCGTGCCTTCCCAGAGACCGCTAATGGCATCATCCGGGTAGGGGGATGCCGCTGGAGGTTGGGGAATCTTGCCTTCTGCGATCGCCGGCCGAGTGTCGTT
>WUAK01000422.1 GCA_009827205.1 Phycisphaeraceae bacterium
ATGTGCAGGAAGCATTGCTGTTCAAGTAGCTAGAACTGATGCAGTTTGGAGTTGGGAGCATGAGTGCAGGTATGACGATTGACCTCAGCAAGTACGGCATCTCGGTAGAGGATGTGGTCCGCAACGCATCTCCCGCGACTCTTTATCAAGAAGCCATCCTCCGAGAGAAGGAAACCGCGATCGCGAGCAGCGGAGCGCTGATTGCATACTCCGGCGCCAAGACCGGGCGATCACCCAAGGACAAGCGGGTTGTCGAAAGCGATGATTCTAAACACAACGTCTGGTGGGGTGCGGTCAATATCCCGATCGAATCGGATGGGTTCGAGACCAACCGTGAACGCGCGGTCGATTATCTCAACACGCGTGACCGTCTCTACGTCGTGGATGCATTTGCTGGCTGGGATCCCAAGTACAGGCTCAAAGTGCGTGTGATCTGCACCCGCCCATACCACGCGCTTTTCATGCACACAATGCTCATCCGCCCAACCAGAGAGGAACTCGAGTCCTTTGGCACTCCAGACGCAGTGATCTTTAATGCAGGCGCCTTCCCGGCCAACAGGCACACCAGCGGCATGACGTCGAAGACGAGTGTTGATCTGAGCCTCGAAGCTCGTGAACTGGTCATCCTTGGAACAGAGTACGCGGGCGAGATGAAGAAGGGTGTTTTCTCGCTCATGAACTACTTCATGCCCGACCGCGGCGTGCTCTCGATGCACTGTTCGGCAACGGCAGACAAGGACACTGGGCGATCGTCGATTATGTTTGGTCTTTCTGGCACCGGGAAGACCACCCTCTCTGCCGATCCCAAGCGGGATCTGATTGGCGACGACGAGCACTGCTGGTCCGACGACGGGATCTTCAATATCGAGGGTGGGTGCTACGCCAAGGCGATTGACCTGACCGCCGAATCCGAACCCGAGATCTTCCAGGCGCTTCGATTCGGTGCTGTGCTCGAGAACGTGAAGTACGACGAGTTCAATCATGAGGTTGACTTCACCGACGTCTCACTGACGCAGAACACTCGCGGTGCATATCCGATCGAGTTCATCCGCAACGCACGGATCCCATGCCAAGCCGGGCACCCTACTGAGGTGATATTTCTCACCTGTGATGCCTTCGGTGTGCTGCCTCCGATTGCACGGTTAACCCCTGAGCAGGCGATGTATCACTTCATCTCGGGTTACACGGCCAAAGTCGCGGGCACAGAGGTCGGAATCACCGAGCCCGAGGCCACATTTAGCCCTTGCTTTGGTGGCCCATTCCTTGTGTGGCACCCAAGCAAGTACGCCGAGCTGCTCGCACAAAGAATGACACAGCACGACACAAATGTCTATCTTGTCAACACTGGCTGGAGCGGCGGGGCGTACGGCGTTGGCAAACGCATGAAACTCGGTTTTACGCGCGCCATCATCGACGGGATCCACTCTGGCAAGCTCAAGGACGCGCCGACCGAAACTGATCCAGTTTTCGGATTACACACGGTCACCGAGTGCCCCGGAGTGCCGAAAGAGATCATGCTCCCGAAAGCCACCTGGGCGGATCCGTCCGGCTATGACACTACTGCAGCCAAGCTCGCTGGTCTGTTCCGTGACAACTTCACGAAGTACGCCGAGGGGGTATCCCAAGAGGTGCTCTCAGCCGGCCCGCCGGCTTGATTTGTGGCCAACCGTGATGTCAGGGCCTTGAGATTCCTCTCGTTACCATTCGAAGCGAGCAAATCGAATCTACGAAATGAAATCGCTGTCTCGAAACGATCTGTTGAGTGCACCTCACGTCATGTGATCGATGCATGATGGCTATCAGGAAGTGTTTGCTTAGAGACGAGACACAGTCCCATTGCTCCGTTGGTTAACGGTGGAACTCAGGCTACATCGCGGCTGACTCCGGGTGCTCAAGCTTGGAAGCCAACCTTGAAGGGTTCAATCTATCGAATGAGATGCAGCTCGGTCTGCCTGCCGTCAAGGAACCGCACGCGACCGTCTTCGAAGACTGCGTCCTCTTCCTGCATGATGCGAACGAGTTGGCCGCCCCATTCGGAGATTGGCACGGTTACACTCAACTCAATCGCATAACAAG
>WUAK01000423.1 GCA_009827205.1 Phycisphaeraceae bacterium
GGGCTCGACACCTACCACCACACCTTCTTCGAGATGCTCGGCAACTGGTCCTTCGGCGACTTCTTCAAGAAAGAGATCATCGAGTGGGCCTTCAAGTTCCTCACCGAGGTCTGCGGCCTCGCCGAGGACAGGCTCTACGCGACTTACTTTGAGGGCGATGAATCACAAGGGCTCGAACCAGACAACGAGGCGAAAGAACTCTGGCTCCGCTTCCTGCCCGAGGACCGCGTCCTGCCGGGCGACTACAAGGACAACTTCTGGGAGATGGGCGATACCGGTCCCTGCGGCCCATGCTCAGAACTCCACTACGACCGGATAGGCGGACGAAACGCCGCCAGCATTGTCAACAAGGACGACCCGGATGTTATCGAGGTCTGGAACCTCGTCTTCATCCAGTTCAACCGCGAGAAGGACGGCGAAGGCTCCGTCCTCAAACCCCTGCCAGCAAAGCACGTCGACACGGGCATGGGTCTCGAGCGACTCGTCTCGGTCATCCAGGACAAATCCAGCAACTACGACACCGACGTGTTCACCCCGCTCTTCGAGGCGATCCAGAAGGTGACAGGGTTCGACAAGCCCTACACCGGCAAGCTCGGCGCGGATGACGCGGACCGCGTGGACATGGCGTACCGCGTGATCGCCGACCACATCCGCACGCTGGTCGTCGCGATCGGTGATGGCGCCGTCCCAAGCAACGAGGGCCGGGGGTATGTGCTGCGGCGCGTGCTACGAAGAGCCGTGCGCTTCGGCAGGCAGATGCTCGGCGCTCAGACCGGTTTCCTGACCGATCTCGTTCCCACGGTCGCCGAGAACCTGAAGTCGGGCTTCCCCGAGCTCGCCAAGAACACGGCGCGCATCGCCGCGATCATCCAGGACGAAGAAGAGAGCTTCGGCAAGACGCTCGACAAAGGCATCAAGATCTTCGATGAGTTCGCGACAGGAAAGGAAATCTCGGGTGAGAACGCCTTCACCCTGTACGACACCTTTGGCTTCCCGCTCGACCTGACCGAAATCATGGCCTCCGAGCGCGGGCTCAGGGTCGATGTCGAGGGCTTTGAACGGTGTATGGAAGAGCAGCGAGAAAGGAGCCGCGCCGGGAGCAAGTTCGGAACGGGCGGCGATGAGCTCAAGCTCGAGCCTGATATGCTCGCAAGGCTCGCCGGGATGAATGCGCCGGCGACCGATTCCTCGGCGGTCGACGAGGGCAAGAACGTCAAGGGCCGGATCCTCGCTCTGTATAACGGCAAGAGCTTCGAGGAGTCGATTGATTCATCGAGCGCCGGGCTTCGCAAGGTCGGCGTCATCCTCGACAAAACGAACTTCTACGCCGAGGCGGGCGGGCAGGTCGCCGACACCGGGAGACTGCACGCGGTCGACGAGCACCGTCGCAACAGCGACCCCGATACGCAGAGCGAGTTCCGTGTAGAAGACGTCAAGCGTTTCGGCGACTACGTCCTGCACATCGGTCAGCTCGTCAAGGGCAGGCTCACTGTGGGCGACGCCGCCGAGTGCAGGCTCGATCAGGCCAAGCGCAGGCAGACACAGGCGAACCACACCGCGACGCACCTTCTGAACCTCGGCCTGCGTGCGCAGCTTGGCGAAACGGTCGATCAGAAAGGTTCGCTCGTCGAACCAGACAGGCTCCGGTTCGACTTCTCGCACAACAAGCCGATGACGGAAGAAGAAGCCTCGGCGGCCGAGGCCGTCGTGAGGGAGCAGATCACGAAAGACCTCGCCGTCAGCACCGGTCTCGCCCCGCTCGAGACAGCCAAGAGCATCTCGGGCCTCCGTGCCGTGTTCGGCGAGAAGTACCCCGACCCGGTGCGTGTTGTTTCCGTCGGCAGCCCTGTCGATGACCTGATCGCCGACCCGGGCAACGCGGACTGGGCCCCTCTCTCGATCGAGTTCTGCGGCGGGACTCACGTCCAGCGTACAAGCGAGATCGGTGACTTCGCGCTCATCAGCGAGACCGGTGTTGCCAAGGGCATCCGCCGAGTCGAGGCGCT
>WUAK01000424.1 GCA_009827205.1 Phycisphaeraceae bacterium
GCTGACCGGGCTGTTCGGGCTCATGGGCCTGCTCCAGTTGGTCTGGGTAGTGCCCGTGAGGCGCCGAGTCATCGCGCACAAGGGGCGTGTCTGCGGCAACTGCTTGTTCGCACTCGCGGGGCTCCCCGATGAAGGCGTCTGCCCTGAGTGCGGCGATGAGTACGAGATCGGCAGCACCGTCGAGGGCTGGGAGAAAGACTTCAGGATCAAGCTAGGTCCGGAAGCTGATACGCTGAACACATGAACTCGCTCAGCTTCATCAGGCGGCACAAAAAGTTTGAGCTCACGCTGTCTCTGATAGCTCTTGTCGTTGCAACTGTTGGCCTGATCGCACTCAGTGCTTTCTTAGGCGGCACTGCAATTGAGTTCTTTGCTGTCTTTGGAGGTTACTACTACCCATTCATCGCCTGGGTAATCTACATCGCACTTTTGCAGCGAGGACTCAAGCGCCACATCATCGCTTGCGACGGGAAGGCATGCGTCAAGTGCACGTACGAACTCACCCACAGCCCACCTGCCGGCATCTGCCCCGAGTGCGGACAGCAATACGAGATTGAGCAGAACATCAACCTCTGGCTGTCCCGCTTCACGTGGCCCTACGAGCACGAGCCTCAGAACGACCCCGGCGAACAGAATCAGCGATAAACAACCCAACTCCCAGCCAGATCAGTGTGAAACTGATCGCGCGTGTGACCGAGAACGGCTCGCAGTAAAGTAGACCCATCACGAATTGCAGCGTGGGTGTGATGAATTGCAGGAACCCCATCGTTGCCAGAGGAAGCTTCTTGGCACCCATCGCAAAGAGAAGCAGCGGCGTGCACGTGATCGCTCCCGCGGCGAGAAGCAGCAGCGCAGTCGCCGGACCATCTTCAACGAACGCAAGCTCTTGTACGGCGCTGAGCTGCAGATACACCAGATACCCGAACGCGAATGGGAGAAGGAGTGTGGTCTCGAACATGAGACCGGCTAGGGGACCGGGATGCGCGGCCTTGCGGACGAGACCGTAGAAAGCGAATGTCACAGCGACGGTGAACGCGACGAACGGGGCACCCTCCATAGCAGTCATGTAGCTCACACCCAGCAGCGCGAGCGTGACCGCCCCCCACTGCGCGCGGCGAAGGCGTTCGCCCAGAAAGACCATCCCGAGCACGACCGAGAGCAGCGGGTTGATGAAGTAGCCGAGGCTCGCCTCGATGACCCTGTCGTTGGCGACCGCCCAGACGAAGGCGAGCCAGTTGATGCTGACGAGGACCGCCGAGAGCGACATCGCCCTCCATGCCTTGGGGGATCGGAGAAGCGAGGTGAAGTTATCCATCCGCTTGGTCAGCGCGAGCAGCATCGCACAGAACGGCACCGCCCAGACGATCCGATGCGCCAGGATCTCCGTCGCCGAGACATGATCGACGGCCTTGAAGTAGACCACGAAAAAGCCCCAGAGGACGTACGCCCAGACCGCCTGCGCCAGCCCCGCACGATCGGCGCGGGGAGACTGCTCGGGCTGGTTCTTATCGATAGTCAAAGGGCTCTAACTCACTGTGCAGGACGCGTTTCCAACGGTTCATCCGCTGTTATCAAGCGGGCTCGATGCCTATGCTTGGCCTCACCCCAAGGAGATGCGAGCGATGACCGAGGTCAAGGCGACGAATGTTCACTGGCACGAAGGCAACCTGACCCGCGACGAGCGCTGGAACGCGCTCGGCTGCAAGGGCTGCACGCTGTGGTTCACCGGGCTCTCCGCCTCTGGCAAGTCCACCGTCGCCAGCGCCCTCGAGCAGGTCCTCGTGCAGCAGGGCGTCAACGCCTACCGCATGGACGGCGACAACATCCGCATGGGCCTGAACAAGAACCTTGGCTTCTCAGCCGAGGACCGCGCCGAGAACATCCGCCGGATCGGCGAGGTCGCCAAGCTCTTCGCCGACAACGGCAGCATCGCGATCACGAGCTTCATCAGCCCTTACAAGAGCGACCGCGACATGTGCCGTCAGCTCCCCGAGGAAGCGGGCATCCCGTTCTTC
>WUAK01000425.1 GCA_009827205.1 Phycisphaeraceae bacterium
GTCGATATCAGCAGGGGCCGGACTGGAGTGATTGGGCGAGCATGAACGCGTTCCCGTCGGGATCGTAAAACGTAGCGAGCTTCACCAGGCCCTCGATCTCCTGCGTCGGCCCGTCGAACCGGACATCCTTCGATTCCAGGCTCGCGCGGGCGGCTTCGATGTCGAGAATACCAAACGTCGGCGTACACCCTGCAGAACCCTTGGCGTTCTCGACCTGACTCAGACCCACGCGTAGACCATCCGTCTTGGTTGCCATCTCACACCAGCCGATCTCGTCGACCTTGTAGAGCAGCTCGAGCCCGAGCGTGTGCTGGTACCACTGGATCGATTTCTCCATGTCGGAGACCTGCATTGAAAGCGTGACCTCGCCGTCGTACTCAATTGATGACATCTGGTTGCTCCTGAAAGGCATGCTGGACATAGGAATGTATAGCTACTATACTTTCTATATCACCCCGATGCAAGCACGCTATGCAATCTGACGCTATGAACCTGATCAGCCTGTTCCACCGGAAGTGGGCGTTGCCCGTCCTCGCTGAGATGGCGCCGACCAGGGGCTCGCGCGTGGTCGTGCTGAAGAACAGGCTCGGTGTCTCGCCCGCTGCGCTCCGACAAACGCTCGATCATCTGATTGAGTTGGGTTATGTCGTCGCAAACCCGGGGTACGGCCACCCGCTGAGGCCCGAGTACATCCTGACAGCCAGGGGGCAGCACGCCGCGGACGCCTGCGCACAGATCAACGCATCGAGCAAACGCCTTGGAATCTCTGGGCTGGCTGCCCGGAAGTGGTTTCTACCCGTCCTCTGGACGATCGCCGAGCAGCCGCTGAGGTTCTCAGAGATCGCCGATCGCGCCAGTCCCATCACCGACCGGGCGCTGTCGCAGTCGCTCGTGCAACTCGAGGAAGCGAGCCTCATCAGAACTCTGCCTCTTGAGGTCAGACCGCCGGCGAACCTCTACGGCCTGCACCGCCGAGCAAACACGATCGCCAGGGCACTCTGCGAACTCGCGGCGTGACTTAGTCGTCGAAGAAGTCGTCGGCGTCCATCTCGCCAGTCGCTTCCGCCCAATCGAGATCGTTGAACAAAGGCGAGTCGTCGTCGGACGCGAGATCAACCTCGATCGCGCCCTGATTGACAGGTGTCAGACGCTCGCCGTCTGTGGTGTCGTACGCCTTGGCCTTGCCAGCCTGCCTGCTCCGCGCCTTGATGCGGAGCCTCACCGGAACCTCTCCGAACGGCAGCGCCTCGCGGATGCGGTTCATCAGGAACCGCTGATACATCGGCGAAAAGAGATCGGGCTTGTTCACAACGAGCGTGATGGTCGGGGGTCGTGTGCCGGTCTGTGCGACGTAGTAGATCTTGGCAACCGAGCCAAGCTTGCTCGAGGGTCCCCGCTCATCGACAAGCTTCCCGAAGTAGCGGTTGAGCTCGCCCGTGCCCACGCGGATGCGTGATTGCTCGGCAAGCTCAAACGCGAGATCTATCACCTCGTTGACATTCGTGCCCTCTTTCGCACTCATGAACGCGAGGGGTGCAAAGCTCAAACCTCGCAGTTTCGTGCGGAGGTACTTCTCGTAGTGCTCGGGGGTGATGGGTTTGCCGTCCTTGCCGATCGTGCCCTCGACCGCGTCCCACTTGTTGATCACAACAACGACCGGTGTGCCCTGATCGATGACCATACGGGCCAGCTGGTTGTCCACGTGGCTGAGTCGTTCTGTCGAATCGACCATGAACAGCGCCACGTCGGCGCGCCGGAGCGAGCGTTCGAGCCTGTCCAATGCGAACCACTCAACCCGACCCGCAAACGACTTCTTGCGCCGAAGACCGGCGGTGTCGATCGCGGTGATCGTCCGGTCGTCAAGCTGGAATCGGACGTCGACCGCGTCGCGTGTCGTGCCGGCGATCTCGCTCACGATCACGCGGGGTTCTCCCGCGAGATGGTTAATCAGTGTGCTCTTGCCCGCGTTGCGCTTGCCGACGATCGAGAGCTTGAGATCGGTCGGCAGCTCGGGCGTGTTGTCGAACTCCCTG
>WUAK01000426.1 GCA_009827205.1 Phycisphaeraceae bacterium
TGATGAGGTTGTAGAGACTGTCGAGCATGTCGCGGCGCATGTAGTTGTTGAGCGACCCGATCATGAGCGGCTCACCGAACCCGAGGCCCGAGAGCTCGAATGCGTGCGCTTCCCACTTGGGGCCGTCGACCTTTGTCGCTATAGGGACAACGGGGATGTTCTCTGACCGGTCGTCCTGGCCCCTGCCGAACTTCTGCTCGCGGAGCATCTTGGCGATCTCTTCGTCTCGGGGAGTCACACCCGCTTGCGCATCGATCGCGAACAGCACCAAGTCCGCCGAGCCCACTGCCTGGGCGATCTGCCACTCGATCTGCTCGGTCAGCTGTGTGAGGTCCTTGCCAGCGTCGTCGAAACGCTGGCCCTCGGCGACGTACACCCCGAAACCGCCCGTGTCGATGATCTCGGCCTCGAGTTCGGGCCCGGCGTTGTCAGGATGCTCGAGCTTGACGATCGTGCTCACCCTGTCGCGCGTCACCCCGGGCAGGTCATCGACGATCGAGACCTTCTCCCGGGCCAGCAGGTTGACCAGAGAGCTCTTGCCGACGTTCGGTCGGCCCACGATGGCGATGCGGGGCAGGGGCATATGGGATGGTAGGTAAACCAAAAGGTCAGTACGATCGGGGTATGCCCTCCATTCTTGCCGTTGCCGGATTGCTCACCGCTCTGGTTTGGTCTGAGCCCACACCCGAAGAGAAAGCCAGAGACATAGACCAGCGAGCCGTCAGGGTGCTCTCGATCGACCCGACGCTGCAGGACGACGACTTTGCGGATCTGAAACCGATCGCAGAAGCCATCGGTGATGCACGGGTCGTCTGGCTCGGCGAGCAGAGCCACGGCGAGGGTGCAGCGTTCCTCGCCAAGGGCAGGCTTGTTCGCTTTCTGCACGAGGAGATGGGGTTCGATGTGCTGGTCTGGGAGTCGGGTCTTGCGAGCGGCCCGCTCGTGGATGAAGCCATGCGCAACCCAAAGCTCACAGCGCTTGAGGCTGCTGAGAAGAGTGTGTTTCCGATCTGGTCGGATGCCGCACAGGTGCGACCGACGCTCGAGTATGTGAAGCAGAGCCAACAGACAGATCGGCCGTTGACAACCGCGGCGATGGATGCGCAGCTCACGGGTCTCAAGGGAGACCGCGCGCTTGAACGACTGATCGAAGATCTCTTTGCGCCCTTGGGTGCAACGCCGCAAGGCATTCTTGATTTTGAGGATTCCCTGCGGGCCTTCTGGACAGGGCAAACAGCCGACGCAGCGAGCACACTCGTCGAAGATCTCGAATCAACGTTGCAGCTGCTCGACGACGCTCGTGAAGCGCTGCTCAATCATCACGAGGCTTGGCGCATCTCGTACACAGAGCGCGCTATCGGTGATGCGATCTCGTTCATCGAGGTGCGCCGCGAAGTCATCGCAAACGGGGGCAACCCGATGGCTGTCGATGCGGAGCTGCTCAACCAGCGCGACCGACGCATGGGCGATAACATTGTCTTCCTCGCAAATGAGGTGTACCCCGATCGCAAGCTGATCGTGTGGGCTGCGACGTTCCACGGCATCTACGACCTTGCACAAATTCATTACGATCGCAACCCCGGCATGTATGATGTCATGTACGCCGCGGGCATGACCGCGCACCGGCAACTCGGTGACGACCTCTACCACATCGCGTTTGTCGCTGAGGGAGGCGAGGTGCGCAACGTGTTCGGGAGCGGCAGAGGCATGATCCCGCCCCGCCCCGCGGGCTCGTACGAGCACGCACTTGGGGATCTGACCCATCCGTATCTGTTCCTCGATCTGCGAGGACTCCCAGAAGATCACTGGCTCCGTGAGAAGACTGTCATGGCGCCGCTCGGGAACGAACCGATGACCGCGGTCTGGCCCGATCAGTTCGACGCGGTGTTCTCGATCGAGCGAGAGTTTCCGGCATCGAGGGATGCTCTTTACCCAGAGGGTGCGAAGGTAACCGTCGAAAAGTAGGAACCTGTGTTCCCTGATACCCGAATCCATTCGAGGGTGAAG
>WUAK01000427.1 GCA_009827205.1 Phycisphaeraceae bacterium
GCGATCGATCATGCCGATCGATTCGCGGTACGCCGGGTCCGACTCGTGCGTCTGGAAGATCTGCCCGCCGAGCTGGACCGCCATCGCCGGCGAGATCCGGCCAAGCTTCGTCCACCGCTCGCGAGCGGACTCATCCTCGGGGAAGGCCATCTCGACGAACGCGCGCCGAGCCGGGAGGAAATCCACAGCGATGATTGGTTTGTCGATGTAGTACACCGGATCGATCGCGAGATCGATGAGCGTGAACATCGGGTCGTACTTGAGCTTCAACGACTTGCCGTTCGCAGCGGGCTTGCCCGGTTCGTCGTAGCGGCGCTTGCCCGTGAGCTGGGACACGGTCTCCTCGGCGAGCGTACCCATCGTCTTTACTCTGCCGTTGTGGAAGACCGCGGCGCTGCGCAGAGGTGACAGGTCGACCAGCTGCGCAAAGGCGTGCTTGTCATCAGGCGAAATAGTGTTGCGCCCGCCTGGATCACCGAACGGGTTGACGATCGCGCCTTCCTGCTCTGCGACGAGCTGCGCATCGGGGTGCGCGTTGCCCGCGGGCGCCTGTTGGGCTTGAGCCGCCAGAGCAAGCGAAGCCGTGATAAATAGAACGAGTGCGCGGATCATGCCGGGACTGTCCCTTCGGAATCGCTCGCGTCCTCGGCGAGCTGCTGCTGGATCTTTCGTTTCTGTCGCCGTACGAGCCAGGGCTTGATATAGAACGCCCAGGGCGTGCCGACGCCCATGAGCACGCCGCCCAGCGCGATGATGTGGATCCCGGGGTTGTTGCCTACACCGAGGATCGTGAAGTTCGCACGGGGTCTCTCGAGCAGGCCCTGATCAACGAGTTGCTGGCTCTGCTCCCAGCCCGCGCGGTCCCACCCGGCTTGCGAGAACTTGTACTGCGTCGGGCTGAGGTGGCTCGCGATCGCGCCAACCAGGTTGGACATGTACCCACGCCTGCTCGACCACTGGAAAGGTGCCTTGAGTGGCGCGTTGAGCCTCGTGATGTGGTCATAAGGCTCGAACTGCCCACCGGTCGGCTCGACACGCAGCAGCGACTGGTAATCTCGGGGCGAGCCTCGGTGGTCGTAACTGAGCATCTCGAAGTCGAGCATCCGGAGCTGGAATCCCGGAAGCCTGTGCTGCACACGACCGAATACGAGCGAGATCTGGCGCCCATCGGGCAGGCTCAAACTCCGCTGTGATGCGGTGCGGAGTGACGTGACATCCGTGAACTTGCAGAACGGCAGCCAGACGATCTCGTTCCAATCGGAGCTGGTTTGTGACACCTCTACGGCGATCATCGCACGGTCGTATGTCCCGACAAAATTGCCGTCCTGCGCACCAGAGGGCACGGGCTCGGGCAGTTCGGCCTGCTTCGCATCGACCCAGCGATCGGCGAGGTCGAACGAGAGACGCGGGACCGGCTCTTTCAGGCGATCGCCGGCTTTGAGCCCTTCGTTCTTCACGAGCGTCATGCTCGTGCGCACGATCGAGGAGACCTCGCCGGTCTGCGGGTCTTCGTTGAAGTAGACCTGGAACTTGCTCGCGTCGATGAACCCGACGCGGATGCGCTGATCGGGGTCACTCCGCAATGGCATGCCGTCGTCGGTAGCGCCTTCACGCAGGTCTTGCGAGATCTCTGGGAACCGGTGGTACACCCAGCGCACGAACGGATCGCCCTCGGGCGGCTCAACCTGCAACAACGCGACGCTGCTCGTTGCGCCCTCGTAACCAGGTGTCACGATCGGGAATGGCGGTTCTTCGGCGATCTGCTGGAGCGTGACGTGCCAACCCGTGTCCCCCACTGGTGTGCGCACACCAGTAGGCGGCGTCATCACAGAGCGGTAGTTGGCTTCCGGGATCTCGATCACAAACCCGAACGGCGCGCCGCGCGGGAGTTCCTCACCGAGATCGCGCCATCGCACCGGGTCCATGCCCCGGGCGTACTCGACACCGATGTCG
>WUAK01000428.1 GCA_009827205.1 Phycisphaeraceae bacterium
TCAGGTAGCGCGAGGTGCGCGGTCATGACGCGTGGTCGTTCCCCGGTGATGACGGGCGCGGGTACGCGGGTCTTGTTGAGAAGGGCCAGAACGTGGCTTGGGTTATCGCTTTCGATTCGGGTACGTTCGACGATGCGCTGGGCATGTTTGATGAAGGCAGAGGCGATTCTGACCTGATGCCGAGAGACGGCTGGCGCGATGGCACGATCGCGTATATGTCGACGAACACACTCGACGGTCTCGATGTTGATGAGAAGGCCTCGCGTGTGCTGGGCGATGCACAGTCGCTGCGGATGCGTGTGGGAGAAGAAGACGGCGAGGCGTACTTCCAGGGCGCGCTCGACACGGGCGACGACGAGAACGCACGCTCGATCATGTCTATTGCTCAGGGTCTCTTGGCGATCGGGAACCTCGCGGCTGCTGACGACGAAGAACTCCGTGAGGTGATGAGGGTTGCCCGGGGGCTCTCGTTCGACGTGGAGGGCAGCACCGTTTACGTCGAGCTCACGCACGACGCGGAAGAGGTCTTGGAGTTTCTCGAAGAAGCTTCGGAAGGCAGCTGGGACGACGACCACGACGAGTATGACTACGACGATGATGACGACCACGACCATGATGATGACGACTGGTAAAGAGCAGAGGTGCTTGGGGGGTGCCCCCTGAGTACGGCTCTGATCACCGAACGCGAGACGGCTGCGTCTGGGCGAGAGCCCGGCGCGGTCGTGTGCGCGGGCGGCGATCGTCCGGACGAGGACCTGGCGGTGCTTGCTGCGGGTGGAGATCAGGCTGCGTTTGGGGTGCTCGTGACGCGATGGGAGCGGCGCGTCTATCGGTTTGTTCTCGTGCGTCTGAGGTGTGAGCACGACGCGGCGGAGGTGACGCAGGAGAGTCTGCTGCGTGCGTGGCGTGCGATGCCCAGGTTCAGGCCCACGGCACGGTTCTCGACGTGGCTCTTCTCGATTGCTCATAGGGAGGCGGTCAACGTCGTGCGTCGGCGCCAGCGCGACCGCCGGGACATGACGCGCGACACTGGTCGGACAGAAGAAGCCGGGCGTGACGAGGTGCTGCCCGATGTCTGGAACGCAGCGCGTGATGTGCTCGATGATGTTTCGTTCGAAGCGGTGTGGCTTCGGTATGTTGAGGACCTCGAGCCCAAGCAGATCGCGAGGGTGACGGGGAAGTCTGCGGTGGGGGTTCGTGTGTGTCTGCACCGGGCGCGAGCGCGTCTGGAGGAGGCATTGAGAGAGATTGGTCCAGAAAGCGGGGTGCTTGATGGAACGGGTTGATATCGAGAGCCGGCTGCGCGGGCACAAGCCCGCTGAGATCGAGCCGCCCGGCTGGGTCCGGACGCGGGTCATGTCGCGCGTTGGTTCGGAACCACAGGCTGGTTCGCAGACCGTTGTGTCGCGTGTGGCGCTTGGCTTTGGTGGCTGTGTGGCGATGGCTGCCGTCGCGCTGGCGATCGTGCTCTGGCCTTCGCAGAACACTGTGACCAATCAAGAATGGGCGGCGAAGCAGCCGGCCAAGATCAATCTGCCGATCTCGACCAAGATCCCAACGTATGAGTTGTACACCACCGAGGGCAAACGGCTCCAGGAAGACATGGTCCAGATCACGTCGCTCGTGAGTGTGCCGATTCGCAAGCTGAACGGCGTGGTGAAGCAGTACTGATCGTTTTTGGAGGGCCCGTCTGTTCTAGGCGTACCCTCGTTCATGCACGACGTAGATGTTGCGATAGTGGGCGGCGGACCGATCGGGATCGAGCTGAACGCGGCTCTCTCGAAGGCGGGCACGTCTGTCGAGCACTTTGAGGCTGGCGGGATCGGGCACACGTTCGCGTGGTGGGCGCCGGGGACGAAGTTCTTCTCGAGTCCGGAGCGGATCGCGGTGTGCGGCGTGCCGTTGTCTACGCCCGATCAGGGCAAGGTGACTGGTGAGGCGTACCGGTCGTACCTC
>WUAK01000044.1 GCA_009827205.1 Phycisphaeraceae bacterium
AGCGAAACAAGCCACCTGAAGCTGCGGCATTCTTCGTGCAAATGATGGATGGCCCATACTTCGACGACAACGAAACACTGCTTCGCTTCACAATGCTGTTTACGGGTGACGTCGATCCGGGTGCCGAAGGCCGAGAAGCCGCCGTGGCTGCTGCAGAGCTCGTTGTGAGCCGCCAGCCACATCCTGAGCACATCCTCGCTCTGGCGCGTGCACAGTTTGCTGCAGGAAACCAGGACGAGGCGACCAAGAACGCCAAGTGGGCACGTGACTTCTTCGATTATGGCTCTGGTGAGTACGAGTATTACGATCGGTACGTCAGGATGTACGAGCAGGTGAACTGACTACTCGGACAACGGCAGTTCGTCGCGCCGATTACCGAGAATGCTGAATTGCTCAACGCCAGCGCTGCGGAGCTGCTGGACGAGTTCGATGAGCTTGCCGCTCTCGGAGCCTACATCGATCTCCAGCACCACTGGTGAATCGGGGCTTCCCGCGATGGCTGAGTTCACGGCTTCGGGGATCGCGATCTGCTCGATGAACTCGCCGTTGAGCGCGAATCTGCCGTCGTCTGCGAGCGAAACAACGATCGGTGGCGGGCCCTGGCGGGCGTTTCCCGTAGGATCGATCACGGGCAGTTCGACATCCACGGTGTCCGCTCGGACCATGACCATGAGTGCGAACGCAAAGAACGTCAAGAGCAGAAAGACGACATCCAGGAGGGGCATCATCTCGAGTCTGGGCTCGGGCTGCTTGTGGCGGAATCGGATAGCCATCGCTGAAGCTAGGATAGCAGCCAGACTAGATGCACCGGGAGGGGTGAACGCCGATGGATGTTCGGATGGAACTATCACGAATACTGATCCGGGAGCTCTCAGACTGCCAGCTGATCGAACTCCGCGAGGTAGCCGAACCCGGCGAAGAGATGCCAGGTGAGCCCCGCTCCTTCCCGATTGTGATCGGTCTGCCCGAGGCCCAGGCGATCGACAGAAGGCTCAAGGGAATCCAGATCGAGCGCCCCCAAACGCACGACCTGCTTGCGGACGTCATTCGCGAGATGGGTGGCCGGATCGAACGTATCGGCATCACGACGCTCAGCGAGCACACCTTCTTTGCGGAGCTCTGGGTGCGAACATCTTCAGACGAGTTGATCAAAATCGACAGCCGACCCAGCGACGCGATTGCGCTCGGGGTTGCCTCCGATGCGCCGATCTATGTCGCTGAGGAGGTTATCGAGTCCGCCACGCGAGAAGAGATTTGATTTCGACCGACGCTGTCTATCTCACGCAGGATCTCTCGGGTATCGGGGGCACAATCAAGGAGCGCCCTGAGGACTTCATCGTCGAAGAACAGCCCCTCTACCAACCTTCGGGCGATGGAGAGCACTGCTACCTCTTCGTGGAGAAGCGCGGCATTGATACGCGGGAGATGACAAAAAAGCTCGCCGAACACTTCGGTGTCCGCGAACGCGATGTGGGCGTCGCTGGGCAGAAGGACGCGAGAGCAATCACCCGCCAGCTCGTGAGCATCCACACGCCAGGCAAGATAGTCGACAGCTTCCCGATGATTCAGCACCCGTCGATGGGCGTCCTCTGGGCGGACATGCACACAAACAAGCTCAGGATGGGGCACCTCAAGTCCAACCGGTTCAGCATCAAGATCCGCGGCATTGACATGACAACCGCACCTCGCGCGCTCGCGATCGTGCAATCGCTAGAGAAGCTTGGTGTGCCAAACAGATTCGGTGTTCAGCGCTTCGGCAGCCGGGGCGACAACCACGAACTGGGCCGAGCGATACTGACCGGTGAATCCAGGCGGAAGTTCGGTGTGGGACGCCGCAGACTCTTCCTGAATGCTCTTCAGTCTGCCGTCTTCAACGAGGTGCTCGATCGCCGAATCGAATCAGGCACACTCGGCGAGGTTCACGAAGGCGATCTCGCGTGGAAGCACGACTCGGGATCTGTGTTCAAGGTTGATACCGATACAATCACAGACACGGAATTGAGCAAGAGAGTTTCATCGTTCGAGATCAGTCCCAGCGGCCCCATGTGGGGCGACAAGATGTCACGCTGTTCCGGAGCCTGCGACGAAGGCGAGGTCGCAGCGCTGAGGAAGTTTGAACTTACCCCCGATGACTTTGCCAGAAGTTCGCAGTCCAAGCTTGTACCGGGCGTGCGTCGTCCGCTGCGGGTTCGGCTGATAGATGCCGACGTCGAGGGCGGGATCGACGAGCACGGCGGGTACGTGCGTCTTGCGTTCGATCTCCCGCCAGGCTCCTACGCGACCGCTGTTCTGCGCGAAATCATGAAGACGAACGATCTCTAATTCGTCACATCGATAGCCACGTCGAGTTCCACGGTCTGCGGCTGCAGACACTCGGTGTCGCTGCACGCCTGGAAGGTCACGATGACGATCGGTCGTCCCGTTCGCTCGTCTTCGGCTTCGAGGACAATATCGAACTCGACATCACCCGAGTACACGAGAAGTTCGCCCTCAATACCTTCTGTCCGGTAGCTCTCGCCTGCCGGATAGTCGACGAACGCACCAATACCTGTTCCGCCTACTACTCCAACACGCAGCGGCTCGAGCATGTCTGCGGCATCGGGCCCCGGGTCCGCGGCGACAAGATGGAAACCGTCGGCGATCTTGAGTCTGACGCTGAATGTCTCGACGTCTCCTGGCTCCAGACTGATTCTCTCGGAATCTGCAAAGACCTCGACCGCCTGAAAAGCAGCAGCGGAGTCAGACGATTGAGCCGGCTGCTGTGCACCGGCGGCCTGCAACGCCTGAGTGAGCGGAATGTCTAAAGCCAGTGCACGGTAAAGGGCACGAGCTGAATTGACATACCCGACTGGTGACCTGTGAATCGCCCCGCTGGTTGCCACAAGTCCGCGGGCGGCACGGTTGGCGAACCACTGCTCCCCGGTGAGTGTGGACAAATCGATGAGCGCGTTTAGAAAGACGCTAGTGGCACTCGGAATCGCACCGTCGTAAACGGTCTGCCCTCGAACGAAGAGATCCGATTGGTTCTCGCGAGTATCGAAGAAACCGCCCGAATCTGGATCCCCGAAAATCCCCTCGGCTTCCTCAGCGAGTGACGATGCCTTATCGAGCCATTTCGTGTCGCCGGTCGCGTAGTGAAGCTCTATCAATGCGGCGGTCAGCCATGCGTAATCCTCAAAGAACGCGGGTGTCTTTGCCTCACCCGCTCGCGCGGTGCGCAAGAGTGTGCCCTTGTCATCGCGCATCAATGTCAAGATCGCATCTGCCGCCACAGTCGCGGAGTCTGTGTATGTCTTTATCCCTGTGACGTTTCCGAGGGAAGCGAGTCCGTGGATCGTGATCGCGTTCCATGATGTCAAGACCTTGTCATCGAGTCCCGGCTGCTTGCGGTCTTCTCGAACCGCCTTGAGCTTCGTGTTGATCGCGTCGAGCTTCGCATGAAGCTCATCAACGGTTAGACCAAATCGGTCGGCCGTCTGCTCGGGTCGTTCGGAGAATCGCAACACATTCCTTGCGGGCTCATCGGGGTGGTGCGGATCCTGGAAGTTAGAACCAGCAGAGACGCTGTAAACATCGAGCGCGAGCTTTGCTTCATCCTCGGTCAGGGCATCTCGCAGTTCAGATTCGACCCAGAGATAGTTCAGGCCTTCCTTGCCGTCGACTTCCGCGTCCTGCGCGCTGTAGAACGCACCGCTCTCATCTGTCATCTCGCTGAGGACATAGTCAGCGATCTGGATCGCGGTGCGTTCGTACTCGGTGTCTCCGTAGATCGCAGCGGCTTTGGCATATACAGATATCAACTGACCCTGGTCGTAGAGCATTTTCTCGAAGTGCGGTACTGTCCACTCCGCATCAACGCTGTATCTGTGGAAGCCGCCGCCCACGTGGTCGCGGATGCCCCCGATCATCATCTTGTCGAGCGTTCCACGGACCGACTGGTCGATAGCTTGTCTCGTTGACTCGTCTGCAGATTCACGAACTGCGAGCAGGAAATCGATATAGGTTGGCTGCGGGAACTTTGGTGCACCACCGAAGCCGCCCCACTGCGGGTCGTAGATCCGCAGAAGGGCGCTGACCGCTTCCATGATCTCGTTCTCGCCGACAACGACCGGGGCTTCTCGTTCTTCGAGCTGATGGCGCACGGCATCTGCGAGTGACTGCGATTGCTCGATGATTTCTTGACGCCGCTCGCCCTTCCATGCCTCGCTGATGCCGAGGAGAATATCGGTGAACGCGGGCATGCCGTGTCGCGGCTCGGGCGGGAAGTACGTGCCCGCGTAGAACGGTCGGAGCGATTCGGGTTCCAGCCAGACACTCATGGGCCAACCCCCCCGTCCGGTCAGGGCCTGTGTTGCAGCCATGTAGATATCGTCTACGTCCGGTCGTTCCTCACGATCGACTTTGACGCAGATGTAGTGCTCGTTCATGACTCGCGCGGTTGCCTCGCTCTCGAAGCTCTCGCGTTCCATGACGTGGCACCAGTAGCAGGTCGAGTACCCAATCGAAAGGAAAATCGGAACATCGCGTCTGCGCGCCTCTTCGAAAGCCTCTTCGCCCCACGGGTACCAGTCCACTGGGTTGTGCGCGTGCTGGAGGAGGTATGGGCTTGTCTCGCCTGTGAGGCGGTTGGTATGCATGGGCTTTGTCTCAGGCTGGTGGGCTTGCTGCGCCGAGGCGGTCATTGCCAGGGCCGCGATTGCTGCTGGGATTGGTGTACGCATTGTTGAAGCTTAGCGCCGGGGCGTGCGACCGCCGATGGGACGGATCATGAGCGACCTGACAATGCCAGTCGGAGAGTCGCTGCGGGTCGCTGCCTCGTCCTGCCGTCCGAGCACACGGGTCGCCGCGGCTGCGCTTGAAAGCAGGACCGCGTTCTCCGGCAGTTCCGCGAGCGTCACTGAAACGAGCCCTGAGATTGCCCTGACGTCGTCGGGATCCTCGACCCGCAGAAGGTCCTCTCGCTCGCGTTCGAATGACTGTGTGATCATGTCAGCAGCGACCCTCGCCGCCGACTCGTCCTCGGCATCGAGTGCCTCGCGGAGGCGAACCAGTTCTGATTCGAAAGTCGTGCGCATCTCGAGTAGTCGGTTCGAAGGCGCCTGCAAGAGAGTCTCGAAGGCGAACTTCACGAGCGGCCTCATGAGTTTCTGCTCAGCCTTCTGAGCTGCGGACTTTGATTCGCTACGCACCGCGATCAGCCCGTGCCTTGCTGCGAACCGGTCGATCGCTGCGGTGAGCGGAACGCTGATCGACGGGTCTGGACCCGCCTTTATCACGTCTCTGCTGATCGCGCTGATGACCGTATCGCTCTCCTGCTCGAGCACGGTTCTCATGAACGGTCGAAGCGGCGCGTAGAGATCTTCATTCTCGATGTCGTCGCAAACTCCGAGCACCTCATCGAGTGGATCTTCACCTGCGAATGTTGTGCCGCAGATCCCTCCCGCGAACATGGGCAAGGCCCAGTCCCACGACTCCATAAGTTCAACGTATCTGGGCACCCGAGAAGCGGTCTCCGAGACCGACTCTTTCGAGATCGAACCGGCTGGTGTCGGCATCGCGGTGACGATGTTCCGAGCGAGAACCATCGCGACCATAGCTGCCGGCTCGTGAGAGGACATGTGGTACGGGCTGACGACGAGGATCATCGCTCACGATCCTCGATATCTGTGTTCGCTTCGAGCCAGTCGAGGATGGCGACCATCCGAAGGGGTATCGCGGCGAACAAAAGCTCATGCCCGACGGGCATCACCCAACGCTCGGGCTTGCCGAGTTTTTCCCACAGCAAGTCGCCCGCCACAGCGGGAACCGCAGTGTCTGAACTGCCGTGGATCATCAGAATTGGCATGTCAGACATTTTCTGGGCGGTGTGCACGCCGTCGAGTCTGGAAAATTCAAAGTACTCATCTTGCAAGTTGAAGTCATTCGACTGGGATCCATCAACACTGTTGTTGGTCGTACTTATCTGGATGGAATCGATCCAGTCCCGGTACGAGCTCTCTATTGCAATCTTGAACGAATCCGCCCCACCACCGATAAAGACCGCTGCATCGTAAGCCTCCGGTTCGTACGCAACGATTGTGGGAAGCGCGATAGCGGTGCCGCTCATTCCGATGATGACGCGGGGCTTGTCAACCAGAACAGATTCCTGGCCCAGCACGAACTCAGCAGCGGCTTGCACCGCGTAAGCCGCCTCTGCGGAACGGCTGTCGAGATCTGCAGCGATCTGCTTTACAACAGGCGCTGGATCCGATGAGTTGATGTTGTACTCCGTGTGCTCCGTCATCCGCGAAGGCGGGCTCAGCATCCGCAGCACCGCCCAGCCCCGCATGAGCAGGCCTCGCTCGGCGCGATCGCTCACGTCGCGGGGTGTCGCAAAGATCCCGGGCATGAGTACCGCAAGACCGATCGGCTGAACTGCCTCAGGCTCGTCGTACGTGAACCATGTCCGCTGCACCTCCGCGACTTCAGGCTCGTCTCCTTGTACCGCGGAGTAGAACGCGAAATGGTCTTTCCCGTCGGGTCCCCCCTCGTTGATATACGGGATCACCACGAACCCGCCGCCTGGCTCGAAAACGGGTGTGTATTGCGTGCCCATCGCCTCGTTGAACGCGTCGAACTGCTCCCGCTCGATCTCGTAGGGCACGAGCCGCTGGTCGTTCGGCACGCGTGCCGTGCGCCAGTTGGAGATCGGGCGTGTGTCCTCGATGATCACGCCCTTGCGGCTTCCCAATCGCGCAGGCCACATGCCCTGTTCGTCGGCTGTCTCTCGATCTGAGACAACCTCTGGCGATCGCTGCTCAGGCTCGGTCGCCTCCGGTGCGGGCGGCGCAGGGATATTGCAACCCGCCAGCAGCAAACACCAGAATGCGAACAGCGCTTTGATCACTCGGCGTACCCGTTCGGGTGCTTCTCGAACCACCGGTATGCCGTGCGCACGATCTCGTCGATATCGGTAAACGAAGCGGACCAGCCGAGCTCGGAATTGATCTTGCCCGGATCGGCAAAGAGCTGCGCCGGATCGCCCGGCCTCCGGTCGGCTTCCTCGATTTTGAAATCCTTGCCCGTCACGCGCTTCACGGATTCGATGATCTCACGCACCGAGTAGCCGTTTCCGATACCAAGGGTGTAGAACCGCTCGTCGCCGGGCTTGAGCGCATGCATCACGGCGACGTGCGCATCGATCAGGTCGCAGACGTGGATGTAGTCTCGGATGCATGTGCCGTCAGGCGTGTCGTAGTCGGTTCCGAAGATCATGATCTTCTCGCGCACGCCGAGCGCGGCTTCGAGTATCACCGGGATCAGGTGCGTCTCGGGTTCGTGGTCTTCGCCGATGAGCGTCTCGGGGTCCGAACCGGCGACATTGAAGTACCGTAGGGCCGCGTATGAGAACGGCTTCTGGTTGACCCTGCACGCGTGTGCGTAGTCACGGAGGATGTGCTCCACATGGAGCTTGCTCCAGCCGTAGGGGTTGATGGGCGACTGCGGCGTGTTCTCGTCCATCGGCACCTTGGGTGGCTCGCCGTAGGTCGCGCAGGTTGAGCTGAAGACCAGCTTAGTGACGCTAGCTTTGTCGCACGCTTCGATGAGCGAGAGCGCCCCTGCCGTGTTATTGCGGTAGTAATCCAGAGGCTCGGTGACCGATTCCCCGACGTACGCGAGGGCGGCAAAGTGCATCACGGTGTCCACGCCGTGCTCGGTCATGAGCCGGACAAGCGTGTCTCGGTCAGCGATATCGGTCTCTGAGAAATGGAGCGTCCCGGGCTTGACGGACCCGAGGGCCTCGATCGCCTCGGCGTGCCCTCGGTACAGATTGTCCACGGCGACGACGGTCTCGCCCTCTTCGAGTAAACGCTTGACGGCGTGCGAGCCGATGTAGCCTGCACCGCCTGTGACCAAAACCGCCATGAACGACACTCCTCAAAATCACGACGCCGAACGCAGCGCCCATAGCGATAGTATCGGCAAGCCCCACCCGAGCGATGAGGCCAAGGGCGATGGCTTTACCGTGCTGACCCCGTCTGGGATCCTGCGGGCGGGCCTCGGCGGCGCACTGATGGGCCTTGCCAACCTCGTCCCGGGCATCAGCGGCGGGACCATGCTCGTCGCGACCGGGATCTACACCAACTTCATCGACGCGATCAGCGATCTGACAAGGCTCAGGCTCCGCAAAGAATCGATCCTGCTGATCGGGGTCGTTCTCGTCGGCGCTGTGATCGGAGTCGCTGCGCTTACGGGCGTGATCGCCTCGGCGCTCGTGGGTTTCCGCTGGGGGATGTACAGCCTGTTCATTGGGCTGACCTGGGGCGGGGCTCCGCTGCTCGTCCGGATGATCCGGGAGTCGTCGGAAGATAAGAAAACACTCGCAGACAAGCCAGTCTCGGCTGGGTTCGTCATCGGGATGGTCGTCATGGCGGGTCTTGCGATCATGCAGATGACCGGCGCGACCGGGGGAGGCGGCAACGCGAACTTTGTCATGCTCGTCATCGGAGGCATCGCCGGGGCCAGCGCGATGATCCTGCCCGGCGTGAGCGGCGCGTACCTGCTCCTATTGCTGGGGCTCTACGACACGATCATCAACGCGATCAAAGACTGCATTAGCGCCGCCAAAGACACGAACGTTGACGCGATCATCGATCAGTTCGGGATTGTCATTCCAGTCGGCGTCGGTGTTGTTGTCGGCATCGCGGGCGTGGCGAACATCCTGAGGTTCGTGCTGCACCGCTACGAGCGGGCAACGCTGGGCGTGCTGCTTGGCCTGCTCATCGCAGCACCCGCTGGGCTCTACCCGTTCCGCGAGGGCGTCGAGCCCCAGGTCGGCGAGGTCATCAAAGGCGAGACGATCGAGACACCAGAGCAAGCCGCGGAAGTTGACCCCAAGGACTGGCCCCAGCGGACGTTCACCCCGACCGCCGGGCAACTCGGCGGGTCATTCGGGCTCATCGTGCTCGGGCTGGGCATCACGCTCGGTATCGATCGAGTGGGCCGAAAGAAAGACCAGCCCGAAGCCTGACCAAGCCCTTGCACATCGCGTTCGTTAGGGTATTATCAGGGCATGGTTCAGACCTCATCCGCCCAACTCAACTGGCTCTTTGTGGACATGAACTCGTTCTTCGCGTCCGCGGAGCAGCACCTGCGTCCTGAACTGAGAGGCAGGCCCGTCGGGGTGATCCCGGTCGAGACCGAGGGCACCTGCCTGATCGCTGCGAGCAAGGAAGCCAAGTCGCTCGGCCTCAAGACGGGCACCCGTGTCATGGAGGCGAAGGAGAAGTGCCCCGAGGTCGAACTCGTCCGCGCCAGGCCCGACGTGTACGTGCGTGTGCACCACGAGATAAGCGACTCCATCGAACGATGGGCCCCGATCCACAAGGCCTACTCGATCGACGAGTGGGCCATCAGGCTCGGGCACGGCCAGCACGAACCGGAAGCCGCCAGGCAACTCGGCGTGGACATCAAGCGGCAGATCTACTCCGACTTCAGCCCGACGCTCGGGTGCTCGGTCGGGATTGCGCCGACACGGCTGCTGGCCAAGATCGCAAGCGATATCCAGAAACCCGACGGGCTCACGCTGATCGAGATGAAGGACCTGCCCGAGCGCCTCGACGGGTGCGAGCCCGAGGACCTCTGCGGCATCGGACGCGGCATCGCGGCGCGCCTCGAACGCAACGGCATCCGCACGGTCCGCCAGCTCTGGGCGCTCGACAGACGCCAGGCGAAGCAGATCTGGGGATCGATCGCCGGCGCTCAGTGGTGGGACGCGTTCCACGGGCGCGATGAGCCCGAGATCCCGACACGCAAGGGATCGATGGGGCACGAGAACGTGCTGGACCCGAAGTACCGCAACGAGGAGGGCGCACGCGGGATCCTGACAAGATTGGTCTGCCGGCTCGGGATCAGGATGCGCGCCGAGGGGTACACCGCGGGGGCCCTGGGCATCAACATCGGCTACGTGGGCGAGGGCGGCTTCGCGTCATCGATCGACCTGCCGCACACCCAGGACACGCGGACCCTTCTTGAGACGCTCACCAGACTGCTCGATCGGTGCAAGCCCATGCAGGGCCAACCGCTGAAGGTGGGCGCGGTGGTCACGGGGCTCGTGCACGAGTCGCAGATCGCGGGGAATCTGTTCGAGGAAGCCCAGCGCGAAGTCGGTCTCTCAAAGACGATGGACAAGATCAACAGCAAATGGGGCCTGTCTTCGATCTATTTCGGCTCTCTGCACGGCTACAGGCACCACATGGACGACAAGATTGCGTTCGGCAGGATCCCGCCGCAAACCACGCTCAACGATCACGCGGAGCAGACGCACTGACCTCTGACCTGATAGCCCAGCCGCCAACAGGACTCGCGTTTCTTGAACGCGTCCAGAGCAGGATCACGGCACCGACGACGATCATCCCGATGCTCAAGAGTTGACCACGCGACAGGCCAGCCAAGCCCGAGATGCCCGGGTCTGGGAGTCGCACGAACTCGGTTGCGATGCGCATGACGCCGTAGCAGATCAGGAACAGCGCCATGATCACGCCGGGCCTGTGAGGTTTGCGTGCGACAATCCAGAGGATGAGCCCGAGCACCACACCCTCTGCGAGCGCCTGGTAGAGCTGAGACGGGTGACGAGCCGAGATCAGGGGTTCGATCTGTTGGGCAGCTTCCGCCGATCCCGACTGCACCTTTTCGATCAGCATCTCAAGACCTGTGGTGGGCGGCTGATCGGGGAGCCGGTAGTTATCGATGAGCGACTCAAGCTGGACCTCCTGCGCTTGGGTCCTGAGTCCGATGTCATGCCCGCTGTAGATCTCCTGCGGGAACCTTACGGCCCACCACGGGGCATCCTCGCCGGGCTGCGCGACGATCTTGCCGAGCAATTCACCGTTGACGAAGTTGGCGAGGCGTCCGAGGAACAACCCGAACGGAGCGATGAGGGCGTACAGGTCGAACACATGCAACGGGCTGACCGCACCGACGCGCTGGCCTTGTTCGTTCTTGAACCCTCGGCTCACGAGATAGCCAGCGATGATGACACCGATCATCCCGCCGTGGCTCGCCATCCCGCCGTGATTGAGCATGAACACGCCCCAGAAAGGCGGTGAACTCTCGAACATCCAGAGTAGACTCGGCTGGTAGAAGAGGACGTACCCGAGCCGACCCCCCACGACTGCACCGAACGCGGCGTAGATGATTGCGTCGGTCACACGTTCACGGGGAATGAGCGCCGCCCCGCGCTTCTGCAGGAACCGAAGCGCGACCCAGCCCAGGTAGAAACCAAGCGCATAGCTGAGACCGTACCAACGGATCCCAAAGCCGCCTGAGATACGAATCGCGAACGGGTCGATATCGTGCAGCCAGGCGGCGATGGTCGTTGTCATACACCCACTCCGTGCGCATCGATGCCGAAGAATCGCTCTGTGTTGTCGTTGATCGCCTGATGGAATGCGTCCCAGTCCTCACCCCGAAGCTCTGCGAGGAATCTGGCCGTCAGCGACGTCATCCAGGGCCTGCAGGGCCGTTCGCCGCGCTTTGGCATCGGTGATAGGAAGGGCGCATCGGTCTCGACCATGATCCTGTCGATCGGCACGATCCGTGCCGCCTCTTGCACTTCCTTGGCGTTCTTGTACGTCACCACACCCGTGAACGAGATGCTGGCGCCAAAGTCGAGCACCATTCGAACTTCGTCTGCGTTGCCCGTGAAACAGTGAAAGACGAACCTTGACGGATCAAACGAAGACGCACTGAGAACGGGAATGAGATCCGCGAACGCCTGACGGCAATGGATGACGATCGGCTTGCCGAGCCCGGACTCACCAGACTCAGATCTCTCGTTCTCGATCACAGAGAGCTGCTCGGCGAGCACGACATCCTGGATCGATCTCGCGGGCTCAGGGTAGTGGTTGTCAAGCCCCAGTTCGCCCCATGCGACACACTTGGGATCCCGAGCCACGGCTCGGATCACATCCCAGATGTGCGGGCCCTTGTCGGAGTAGAGCGGGTGCACGCCCGAGCTGCACCACACGCGATCGTGCGACCGGGCGATCGCGAGGGCCTCCTGACAATCAACGCTCGTGGTCGAGATCGTGATGCAACCGGTCACTCCGTGAGCGTGAGCCTCATCGAGCTCGTCTCTGACGCGGCCTTCAAAGTCCGGGAAGGTCAGATGGCAGTGGGTATCGATCACGCCTGAGGGTATGAAGCCGACACTGCCCGAGGCGGTAGACTGAGGGCATGAAATCTGCACTTCGAATCGGAACGCTGGCCCCTTTGCTCAGACTCAACCTGCTCGCACTGCTATTGGTGGCGTTACCCGCGACCGTCGCTGCTCAGCCCGAAGAACGAGAGCGGTTCTTCGTGGTCATGCTAGACGATCAGCGTGCCGGTTGGATGCGGGAGTCCATACAAGTTGTTGACGGACAGATCATCTCAGCTGGCGAGTTGCACTTCGAGCTCAAACGTGGGGCCATTCAGGTAGCGATCACAATGTCGAGCGAGTTTGTCGAGACGGCTGACTACAAGCCGGTGCGTGTGACCTCGACGCAGTCGATGGCCGCCCTGCCAATAACAACCGAGGTCGTCTTTACTGAGGATTCGATGGACATCTCCATCACGCAGAACGGCGTGACGAACAAGCAAACCCAGCCATTGCCCGAGGGGACTTGGCTCACTCCATGGGGGGCACAAGAATTTTTCGAACGTAGACTCGCTGCAGGCGCCGAGGAAATAGAAATTCGCACCATCGAACCGATGGCCGGGCTTGCACCCATCATCACAACGTATACCGGTTTCACCGAAGAGACGATCGAGGTGTTCGGGCGTGATGTGCCCGCTGTCAGAGCCAACGTCACCCAGTCGGTCGCGCCGGGTATGTCCTCGACAGAGTACATGGATCACTCTGGCAGGATGCTCAAGTCGGTGACGGATATGGGCGGCATGAGGATGAACATCGTCGCCGCTGACAAGGAGCTTGCGCTCGCCGAGCTCGATCCGCCCGAGCTCATGCAATCGACATTTGTCTCTCCGATTGGCGAGATCAATCGCCCAAGGAAGACGACTCGAGCAACGTACATCCTGAGCGTCCCCGATGGCACAATATCTGATCTCCCAAATCTGCCGAGCCAGACCATGACCCGCATCGACGACCGAACGATCAGGCTCGAGGTCACGATGGGTGATGATGCGATCGACGGTGATGAACCCGGCGAGGTCCACCTCGAAGCGAGCACGATGCTCGACAAGGAGGACCCGGAGATCGTGAAACTCACCGAGCGCGCAAGACCCTCGGGCGATGCCCCAGCGAGTGTCCGCGCCGAGGCCATGCGGCGCGCCGTGTTCAGCCACATCGATGAGAAGAATCTCGGCGTCGGGATCGCGACCGCTTCAGAGGTTGCTCGCACGGGTGTGGGTGATTGCACGGAACACGGCACCTTGCTCGCAGCGATGCTCCGCGCCGATGGCATCCCATCCAGAACTGTCAGTGGCCTCGTGTTCGTCGAGAACTTCGAGGGTTCGAAGGACATCTTCGGCTATCACATGTGGACACAGGCATGGATTGAAGAGGAAGGGCAAGGCCGATGGGTGGATTACGAT